>JBKJTD010000325.1:0-2711 GCA_046590915.1 Vicinamibacterales bacterium | reverse complement strand
CGCCGAGCACGAGGCCCGACCGCTCGTCGCGTGTGCCTACACTGCGCAGGTCAAAACCACGAATGCTGTATTCACCGCCGAGCACCAGCTTCTCGAAGATTGGCAGCGTGGTCGTGTCGCCATACGGGCGCACATATTCGGTCTGCAGACGTGTGCCCACCGACATGCGCGAGGTCAGCGACTTGTAGAAGATGCCTTCAACCCGGCTGCGCAGGAAGGACGTGTCGCCCCCCAGGCCGGCGATATCAAACGCGCCGGTCATGCGTGTGCCGCTCGTCGGAAAAATCGGCTCGTTGATCGTGTTGTAGCTGATGCTGGGCGACACCTTGCTCACCGTACGTTTGCCGCCGCTGTTGATCAGCAGGGACTCGGCCAGGAGCGGGTTGCTCGCCAACACCGCTGGATCCATGTAGGCGTTATTGATGTTGCTGACTTCGACCTGCTCGTAGCTGTAGCCGATGAAGAACCGGGCCCAGCTCGCGACGGGGAAACCAAAGATCAGATTGCCGCCCGTGGACCCTTGCGTGAACTGGAACGGGTAGATCACCTGTCGTGAGTAGATGTCGATGCCCGCCGTGATGGGCCGGTCAAAAAGGAACGGTTCGGTGAACGCGAGCTGATAGTTGCGCGCCTGCGAGCCCTTTTGCGCGGAGATCGAGAGCGTTTCACCGCGGCCCATGAAGTTCGACGTCTGAAAGCCCAGCTGGCCGAAGAACCCTTCAAACTGCGACACACCGGCGCCAAAGCTCAGCTGATTCCGGTTCTGCTCCTCGAAGGTCAGTTTGATGTCGACCTTGCCCTCGGCGTTTGGCGTCTTGTCGATCTTGACGGAGGCATCGCCTTCCAGGGGTTTGAAGTAGCCGAGCTGATTCAAGCGTCGAATGCTGAACTTCAACTGCTCCATGTTGAAGACGCCGCCTTCCACCAGACGCATTTCGCGCCGAATGACCGAGTCACGCGTGGTCGTATTACCGAGAAAGGTCAGGCGGTTCAGTGTGAACGCCGTGCCCTCGGTGATGCGCCAGACGACCTCGACCTCGGGCGTACCCGTGAAACCGGGAATCGGCTGGCCGGTCTCGGGATCGATGTTGTTGGGCTTGAGGTCGGGAACCCCTTCCATCTCCATGAAACCAAACGCGCCATACAACTCGCTCAGTTTTTCGCGGGCCTTGCCCATCGGCTCGTAGGTGAAGTATTCGCCGACTTCCACCTTCTTGAAGAACGGCAGCAGCGCCTCGGTGCGAATCGTTGCGTTGCCCGCAATCTCGAACTTGCTGATGCGGTACCGATCGCGCTCGTCGACCGGGATACGCATCCGCACCCAGCGCGTCTCGCCGTCGGCGGAATCCTCGATCACTTCCAGCTGTGGCTGACCGACCTGAGCGTAGACGTAGCCCTTGTCGCGCAGATACATGGTGATCGCCTGCGCGTCTTCTGCATACTTGGCTTCCTGGTACGTGCCGCCCCCGCCAATGAATGCGAGGAGGCCGCGCGGCTTGTTGACCTTGAGCTGCGACCGCAAATCGCTGTCGCTGACGTTGGTGTTGCCGTCAAACTGCACGTCGCGAATCTTGACCTTGGGTCCCTGTTCGATGTTGAACGTCAGGTGCACCAGCTTCGGGCCGCCGGGCGCAGGTTTCTGCGTCGGGGTCACAGTCGCGTACTGATACCCCTTCTCCGCGTACAACTCCTTGACCACACCCGAGACACGCCGAATGACGCTGTCGTCCACGGGTGAGTCGAGACGGACTTCGATGCTCTCTTCCTTGAGCTTCGCCTCAATGTCGGACACCGCGACTTCACGCGATCCCTGATAGTCCACGATCTTGATGCGACGGCGCTCTTCGATGAAGAAGATCACGTGTTTACCCATCACACCGTTGGGGTACGGGCGGTCGAGCACCTCAATGCGCAGGTCGTCCACAAAAGGCGTCGCCATCAGGCGATCAAAGTCCTCAAGCAACAACCGTTCGGTGGCGTCGTTGTACGGCACCCACTGACCGGTCGGCGTCCTGGCACGAGTCCGGATGTAGTAGAGGTAGGTCTCCGCTGGAACGACCGTAAACACGTTGTCCGGGACAATCCGCAGTTCCGGACCGAACAGCACCGGACCGATATCAGTCGGCGGCAGCGGCTGGGCCGGTTGCGCAGGCTGCGGTGCCGCCGGGGCCTGCGACGCCGGAACGGGCGGCGTCTGGGCCCCCGCCCCTACCGCAGAACCCAGGCTCAGCAAGGCCACCAGGGCCAGACACACGGGAAAACGATTCGTCACATTCACGACATCACCAGTTCAATTGCCAATTGTCAGCTTAGACGGTCGCCGCCAGAGGTCGGCCGGTCTCCGAACCGTCCACGGCGCGCCAGGCCAGGGTCCCCAGATCGAGATACACCTCGACCTGCCCCCCGCGCAGCCGGCCCCGGATGAGCTCATCCGAAAGCGGATCCTCAACATATCGCTGTATCGCCCGCCGCAACGGCCGCGCGCCGTACGACCGATCGCGGCACGTCACATCAATAATCCAGTCGACCGCCTCAGCGGTCAGTGAAATGGTCAGCTGCCGGTCCACCAGATGCCGGTTCAGGTCCGCGACCAGCAGCCCCATGATGCGCCGCAGGTCGTCGTCAGACAGCGGCTCGAACACGATGAGCTCATCGATGCGGTTGATGAACTCCGGGTTAAACGTCCGTTTGACTTCGCCGAGCACGAGGTC
>JBKJTD010000178.1:0-4438 GCA_046590915.1 Vicinamibacterales bacterium | reverse complement strand
GACCCGCCATAACTCATGAGGGGCAGGGTCAACCCCTTCACCGGAGCCAACCCCGCCTGCATAGTGATGTTGTACACCACCTGAAACACAAACCAGGACACGATCCCGACCACCAGGAAGGCGCCCACCCGGTCCTTGGCCAGCTTGGCCGCCTCCAGGCTTCGCATGATGACGAACAAATACAGGCCGAGCACGAGAATCACCCCTAGAAAGCCTTGCTCCTCGGCCAACACGGCAAAGACGAAGTCGTTGTGGCCCTCGGGCAGGAACCTGAGGGCCCCCTGGGTGCCCTCCCGGAAACCCTTCCCGAAGAGTCCACCTGAGCCAACCGTCACCTTGGCCTGGATCTGCTGCCAGCCTTCGCCGCGAGGATCGCGCTCGGGGTTCAGAAACGTGGTGACCCGCCCCTTCTGATAGTCCTGCAGTCCCCACATCCAGATGGCCGGCGACAGCAGCACCACGATCAGGAGTCCAATCCAGACCCATTTCAGACGCAGCCCCGCGAGGTAGATCACGCCCAGATACACGGGCACCAGCGTCGCGGCGGTGCCCAGATCGGGCTGCAAAAAAATCAGAATGGCCGGCAGCCCGACCACCACGCCCCCCCACATCAGGTCGCCAAGGGATCGACCATTTCTGCGGCCGTCGCCGTACCACATGGCCAGCACCAGCGCGACGCCGATGCGCGCAAACTCGGAGGGCTGCAGCGACCCCACGCCCACGTCGATCCAGCGGCGCGAGCCTTTCACGACCACGCCGAAAAACAACACGGCGATGAGTGCGGCGATCAGCGCGATGTAGATGAAGGCGGATCGCTGCGCAAGCGTCCGATAGTCGATCATCAAGCAGACCGCCATCGCCACCAGGCCCACTGGCACGGCATACATTTGCCGCCAGAACTCAGTTCCGGGTGTATCGGCCGCGATGTTCCACGTGACGCTGTAGATGGTGGCCAGTCCGATGGCCGTGAGTGCCGTGACTGCTCCCAGCAGCGGCCAATCCAGATGCGGGAGGATCCGCCGATCAACAATCACTGCTGCCGTCCGCGCCCGGGTGGCGTAGGCGAAGTCCGCCGTAGCTCCGGAGGAGCGGAGGAGGATGGCGTAGGTGCTGGCGCCAGCTCGGGCAGCGGGCGGCCTTCCTTCTTCGCAAAGTACGTGTCCATGACGTGGCGGACGATGGGGGTGGCGGCGCCGCTGGAGCTGCCGTGTTCGGCAAACACGACGCCGGCGACTTCGGGGTTGTCCTTCGGGGCGAAAAAGACGAACCAGCCATGATGGCGAAGGTCACGCGTCGTACGACCGGCCACGGCCTTGGCCGCATCGAGTGAAATCACCTGCGCCGTACCGGTCTTGCCGGCGATGTCGTACCCGACAAGTTTTGCGCCGCGAGCGGTGCCGGCATCGACGGCCAGCCAGAGGCCGTCGCGAATGGCGCTCACCATCTGCTGATTGAGCGGGACCTGCGGCACAGTGCTCTGTCTGGCGACTGGGACCCAGCCTGCGCCTTCATCGATCGCGCGAATCACATGCGGGGTGACCAGCGTGCCACCGTTGGCAATCGTGGCAATCATCCTGGCCTGGGCCACCGGCGTGACCGTGACGTAGCCCTGACCGATCGCCACCGAGATCGTGTCTCCCGGGTACCAGCGCTCGTTGAACCGTCGGCGCTTCCACGCTTCGGACGGGATGACGCTTTCATCTTCCGCCGGCAGGTCGATGCCTGTCCTGCCCACCAGCCCCAGCCGATCCGCCCATTTGTAAATGGTGTCGACCGACAACTTCTCGCCCAGGGTGTAAAAGTAGACGTTGCAGGAGAACTGCAGCGCCTGTCGCAGGTCGACGCGTCCGTGCCCACCCGGCCGGTTGCAGGCAAACGAGTTGCCGTAAATCGTCTTGGCCCCCGCGCAGTGGTAGGACGTCTCCGGCGTGATGATCCCTTCCCCGAGCGCGGCCATCGCCATGACAATCTTGAACGTGGACCCCGGTGCGTAGGTGCCCTGCACCGTCCGATTGCGCAGGGGTTTGAGCGGATCACCGAGCAGCGCCTGCCACTTGGCCTGCTCGATGCCCGTCGCAAATGCATTCGGATCGTACGACGGCACACTGGCCATCGCGAGGATCTCGCCATTGCGCGGATCGAGAAACATCCCCGATCCGTTGAAACCTTTGATGCGGAATGCCTCTTCAAGCGCACGCTGCATGTCGGCATCAATGGTCAACTGCACACGTTTGCCGTCGACGGGTTCCTGCAGCTCAAGCTCGTCGATTTCTCGGCCGCGGCTGTTGACGACGACAAATCGGTTGCCGTTTTCTCCTCTCAGCAGGGTGTCGTAGACCTGCTCGACGCCCGCCTGTCCGATGATCGCGCCCGACACAATGGTGTCGGTCAGTTGTGTTTTTTGCGCCTCACCTACATACCCGAATAAATGCGCGGCAAGGCCGTCGGTCGGATACGACCGCGTCGGCACCTGCTCCACGACGACGCCTGGCAACTCGATCGCGCGGGCCATCACGGCCGCGACCTGCGCGTCGGTGGCATTCTCAATGACAGGAATCGGACGGAAGGCCGGCTCGCTCATGCGGCGCTTCACCACGGCGCGCAGTTCCGCCTCATCCGACTGTGTCACGACGGCCAGGCGCGTGAGCACGCCGCTCAGGTCGGCCGCGGACTGCTCACGCACGAGAGCAATGCGGAAGGCGCGCCGGTTCTGCACCAACACTTCACCGTGGCGATCAAACAACACGCCTCGCGGCGCCCGCAGTTCGATGTTGCGTATGCGATTGTTCTCCGCTCGTTCGAGGTATTCCTGATGCTGCAGGACCTGCAGCATCCAGAACGCCACGGCGAGCAGCAAAAAGACCACCACGATACCCACGCGCAATCCCACCAGCCGCACCTGCAGGCTCTGGCGATCTTCGAAGGCTCCAGGGGTCAACATGGTTTCACCACCGACGTTTGCTCAGCGACGGGCGTCGCCGTTCGCGGGTCTGCCGGACGGCACCCGGCAGCAGGACGGCGGCCTGGAAGGCCAGCAGCCCGGCGAGGCCGTTGATGGACGTCTCGACAAGCATAGCGAGCCAGTCCACGTCCGACCACCGCTGATCGACAATCGCCAGCAGCGTGGTCACCAGCAGCCGATGTCCGACGGTGACGGCGATGACCGTGGCTACTCTGGCCGGCGCGCTGGACACGATAAATTGCGATCCGGCCACGCCCGCGCAGACACCGGCGACGGTCTTGGCAAACCCGCCGACCCCAATGACATCGCCTGACAGCCCGTCCTGGATGAGGCCACCCACGGTGCCGGCCCACATACCCGCGACCGGCCCCCACACCAGCGCGCAGTACACGACGGCGACCAGCACGAGATCAAATACCCATCGGCCCCCGACGGCATACCGGGCCAGTGCCATCTGCAGCACGAGCCCAATCGTGATGACGAGCAGCACGCGCGCGATCGTCATGGCGTCCGTTTCACCATCACGACGAGCACGACGTCGAGGCGCGAAAAATCGACTGCCGGCCGGATACGCAGGTCGCTGTAGAAGCCGCTGCCCTTGACCGCGCGTTCGACGGTGCCAATGACAAAGCCCCTGGGAAAGATCCCGTCCAGACCGGACGTCAACACCCGCTCGCCCACTTCCACGTCGCGCAGCACATCGACGAAATTCATTTCCAGCGGCGGGGCGCCTGCCCCGCCCTGCACGACGCCGGCAGCCAGCGTTTTTTCGGTGACGGCACCAGCCGCCGCCAGCCTTCCCTTGAGCAGTTGCACCTGCGCCGCGTGCGCGGTCGGCCGGTTGAACACGCGCCCGATCACTCCCTGATGCCCGATCACCGCCATATCCGGTTCAACACCATCAGCCGATCCCCGATCAATGGTGATCATGTCCGCACCGGGCGCCGGGTCGCCCGCAATCACGCGTGCGGCGAGGGTCGGCGCAACAAGGCTTTGCTGCAGCCGCAGCAGCGATTCGAGTTCCGTGGTTTGACTGACGATGGCGGCCTGCGCCTGCGCCAGGCCTTCCAGTTCGAGCACCCGCTTTTTGAGCGCGTCGTTTTGCGCCGCCACTCCGCGCAAGGCGACATAGTTGGACCAGAACGATTGGCCGATATCGGCGATGCCCGACGTGAGCTGCTGAATGGAGGCAAACACGCCGAACGTGGCCGCCTGAATCACCGGCATGCCGCTCTTGGACTGCACCTGTGCCGAGATCAGCAGGACGTGCACGAAACTCAGGGCCAGAAATAGTACGAGCGTCCGTCGGAAACTGGCCAACAGATCAATCCAGCGAAATTTTTCTCAGCAGCTCGAAGTTCGACAACATCTTGCCGGCACCCAGCACCACGGTCGAGAGCGGATCTTCGGCTGTCGCCACCGGCAACCCCGTTTCTTCGCGCAGCCGCTTGTCCAGGTTCTTGAGCAATGCGCCAC
>JBKJTD010000127.1:0-7134 GCA_046590915.1 Vicinamibacterales bacterium | reverse complement strand
CCGCGCATCACTGAATTCACCGGCCGTGGTGACTCACCGCTGGCGCAGGTGCCCGAATTCGTCAACGTGACGTGTCCCAAGTGTGGCGAACCAGCGCGGCGCGAAACCGACACGATGGACACGTTCGTCGATTCGTCGTGGTACTTCTTCCGCTTCTGCGATCCGTTGAACGATCAGCTGCCGTTTGATCCCGCAAAGGTCGCCTACTGGGGCCCGGTGGACTTCTACAGCGGCGGCGTCGAACACGCGATCCTGCATCTCATCTATTCGCGGTTCTTCAGCCGGGTCTTCCGCGACATCGGCCTCGTGACGATTGATGAGCCGTTTACGCGTCTGCTCACGCAGGGCATGGTGCTCCGACATGGCGCGGTCATGTCCAAGTCCAAAGGCAACGTCGTCGACCCGGACGACATGATCCAGCAGTACGGCGCCGATGCGTTGCGCCTGTACGTGATGTTTGTTGCGCCGCCCGAGAAAGAAGTCGAGTGGACGGACACGGGACTGGAAGGCGCGTTCCGCTTCCTGAACCGGGTCTGGCGCATGGCCGACCATGTCACCGACATCGTCCGCCACGCTCCCGTCGTTGCGGGCCTCACCTTTGACGACGCGGATCGCGCGATGCGCCGCAAGACCCACAGCACCATTCGCCGGGTCACCCAGGACCTCGACCCGCGCGTGCACCTGAACACCGCTGTGGCGGCGCTGATGGAGCTGGTGAATGAACTCTACGCGTACGCGGAGGTCCGCGGCGTACGGCCGCTTGGGGTCGACGATGAGGCCAGAGCGTCGGTTGAACGTCCAGAGACCGCCGCCGTGCTCAAGGAAACCGTCGAGGCGCTCCTGCTGATGCTTTCGCCCTTTGCCCCGCACATGTGTGAGGAACTCTGGACGCAGATCGGTCATGCTGATGGCGTGGTCGCGGCTGGATGGCCGGAGTGTGACGAGGTCGCTGCGCGGGATGAGTCGATTGAGATTCCGGTGCAGGTCAACGGCAAGCTGCGCGGCAAGGCCGTCGTTGACGCCGATGCGACCGAGGACGAAATCAGGGCCGCCGCGCTGGCCGCCGTCGGTTCACAACTGGCGGGCAAGACGGTGGTCAAAGTCATTGTGGCCAAGGGACGCCTGGTCAGTGTGGTGGTGAAGTGATGAAGAGCGTGATGGATCGCGGTATTCGTGTCATTTATCTCCTGGCACCATTGGTGCTGGTGTTGCTGGCGACAAGTTCATGCGGCTACGCACTGGCGGGCCGCGGTTCGTTCCTGCCCGACTACATACGCATCGTCGGTGTGCCGGCGTTTGAAAACAAGACCTCGATGTTCGACATCGATCGTGTGTTGACGGAGTCGGTGCGCACCGAGTTTGCTGGTCGCGGCAGGTATGCCGTGCAGCCCGATGCCAACAACGTGGATGCCATCCTCACCGGCATCATTACGAGTGTCACGTCGGAGTCAACGGCCTTTACAACGGGCAGTCAGGCGTCCCGTATTGCAATCATTGTGACGGCCTCGTTTGAATTCAAGGATCTGCGGACGAACAAGGTACTCTGGTCGAACACCTCGCTGCGCTTCCGCGAGGAATACGACACGGCCACCACCGCGACCGGCGGCGACGTTGCGGCGTTTTTCGGTCAGAATCGCAATGCGCTTCAGCGCCTCGCGCTGAATTTCTCGCGCTCGGTGGTGACCTCCATCCTCGAAGCGTTCTAGCGCGCAGTGCCGTCACTCGACATCGACGCCCTCCGCAAACACATCCAGCAGAGCACCCTCGCGCCCGTGTATGTCTTTCACGGCGAGGATGCCAAACTTGCCACCTCGATGGTGGACGCCATGGAAGCCACGATCGACGCGGCCGA
This sequence comes from Vicinamibacterales bacterium, assembly GCA_046590915.1. Classification (GTDB taxonomy): domain Bacteria; phylum Acidobacteriota; class Vicinamibacteria; order Vicinamibacterales; family SCN-69-37; genus SYFT01. Next base: position 5,282 of record JBKJTD010000127.1, on the reverse strand, counting down.
CCGGCCGTTCGCCGTTGACCGCGTCTACGCGGGCGAAGAGGGCAGTCAACCGGTCGATATCGCCGCTTCCTGCCGAAGCCTCCCGATGCTCGGCGACCGACGCCTCGTCATCGTCATGCGCGCCGAGAAGTTTCTGAAGCCCAAACGCGCGGCCAAATCCAGCGACGATGAGGATGAGGGTGCAGCAGACGAGGACAGTTCGTCGGATGCGGGGGACCTGACGCCGCTCGAAGAGTACGTGGCCTCGCCGTCGCCGTTTGCGTGCCTGGTCTTTGTGGCGTCCGGCATCGATCGCGGCCGTCGATTCACCAAGAAGGTTGTCGAGAAGGGACAGGTCGTCGAATTTGGTGGCATCCGCGCCGAGGGTGCGCGCGGGGGACCGAGTGCGGCCGACATTGCCTCCGCGCAACGGCAGGCCGCTGAGTGGGTGCAGGCCGAGATGGTGCGCGAGGGGCGGACGATCGAACCCGGCGCCGTGAAGATTCTGGTCGTGCGTGCCGGCGGAGAAATTTCGAAGTTGCGGGGCGATCTTGAACGTCTGCTGCTGTTCACGCAGGGCCATCCCACGATCACCACGTCGGATGCTGATGACATCGCCACCGGATCCGCGCAGCTCGACGATTGGGGGCTCACCAACGCGATCGAGGCCGGCGACGCCGCCAAGGCGCTGCGCGAAGTGGCGCTGCGATTTGATCGCGGCGACTCGCCGCACGGCATGGTGGGACAGTTGCGCTGGTGGGTCTCGAACAAACTCGTCAATGGCGCGCCTGACCGCGTCAAGGACGCCCTCGGCGCGCTGCTGCGCACCGACCTCGCGCTCAAGAGTTCCGGCGGCGACGATCGGGTGTTGCTCGAACGATTGGTGGTGGAACTGACCGGACGCCCGATCGCCGCGCGTCAGAGTTACGGGGGATACGGCCGCCGCTGACGCGCGTTATTTCGCGGCGGTCTTTTTGGCGAGCGACTTCGAGAGGCGCGACTTGTAACGGCCGGCCGCGTTGTCGTGAATGATCTTCTTGGCGGACATCTTGTCGATGAGCGAGAAGGTCCTGCTCAGTGCATCCTGCGCCGCCTTCGTGTCGCCGGTATCAATGGCGGCGCGAATGGACTTGAGGCCCGTGCGGAGCTTGGACCGCAGTTCGCGGTTGTGTTCGGTGCGCTTGATGGTCTGCTTGTTTGCTTTGACCGCTGATTTGTGTCGCGTTGCCACGTGTAAAACCCCTATGAGTGGGGCAAAAACGTCGCCCCCAACCATCGAAGTATACCATCGCGGACAGGGCAGTCTTACAACGAGGCAGTCTTACACGTCGCCGCGTTCCTTGGCATCACGGCGACGACGCTTCTCGTATTTGTCCACCCCGTACGGAGCCAGATTGGCGCCTCGGGCCGGACGTGGGCCAGCGAGCCTGGCCAGTTCGAGCATCGCTTTTACCTCGGGCGTCGGCTCGGGCGTGACGTCCTCGTAGAGTTCCCGGGCTTGCGCCTTGGGCAGGTGCTGTTCGGTCAGGCCCTTGACGATGACCCGCATGCGGTGTCCCTGGGACTTGCTGACTTCGACCACGTCGTCCACTTTGACGTCGCGATGAGGCTTGGCCGCCTGACCGTTGAGGTTGACCTTGCCGCCCTCACAGAACCGCTTGGCTTCCGTCCGTGTTTTGCACAGGCAGGCCACGTCGAGCCAGATGTCGATGCGCATTGCCCCTTATCATTTCACTATGCGCCGATCACTGATCCTCCTGACTGCTCTTGTGCTGGTGCCCATCGTCCCACTGGTGGCTCGCGAGGCCGTCGAACCTGTGGACGCGGTCGCCAACGCGAAAATTCGCGACGAGGCCATGAACCGGTCCAAGGCGGGAAGCTTGTTCACGACCTTGGTGGATACCATCGGCCCGAGACTCGCGGGATCCCCCGAATACAAACGCGCGGTGGACTGGGCGGCTGGCGAACTGCGCGCATGGGGGCTGACCAACGTCGCGATTGAGCCGTTCGAGTTTGGGCGCGGATGGCAGTTGGAGCGATTCACGATCGAGATGGTGGAACCGCGGTATATGGCGCTTGTGGGGTATCCGGAAGCGTGGAGTCCTTCAACACCCGGGGAAGTCACGGCCACTGTGCATGTGCTGGCGGGCAAGACGGCCGAGGAGGTGGAAGCGCTGCAGAAGTCCCGAAGACTCAAGGGCGGTGCCGTGCTGATACAGCCGAAGGTCACCAATTTCATCCGCACCGATCGCGTGAATCCCACTGCCGACGGGCAGGTGGATCCGCCGCTGGTGACGGCCCCGCCGGCCACGGGCCGCCAAGGTGGTGCGGGCAGGCAGGCAGGTGCGGGACGCCAAGGCGGTGACGGTCCCAGCGCGGCCCAACGCATCGACAGTGCCGTGCGGGCGTCAGAGCCCGCCGTGTGGCTGCGTCCGAGCCGGGGTGAACACGGCACGCTGTTTGTGCAGGCCGGTCGAGGCGTCGTGGACGGCGATCGACTACCTCGAGTGGTGCTCATCGGCGAGCACTACAACATGCTCGCGCGCATGGCCGAGCAGGGACAGACCGTCAAAGTACGCGTGCACGTGCAGGCGCGCCTGCTCGACGATGTGAATTCGTACAACGTGGTTGGCGACATTGCGGGCAGCGACCCGGCCCTTCGCAGCGACGTGGTGATGCTGGGTGCGCACCTGGACTCCTGGCACACCGCCAGCGGGGCCACTGACAACGCCGACGGCGTGGCCGCGGCGATGGAGGCGCTTCGCCTCCTCAAGGCGACGGGCCTCACGCTGAAGCGCACAGTGCGGCTGGGACTGTGGGGTGCGGAAGAGCAGGGATTGCACGGTTCGCAGGCGTACGTGCGGCAACATCTCGCCGGCGACGACAATGCTGCGGCGCGAGACCAGCTCGCGGTGTATTTCAACATCGATCCTGGCAAGGGGCCGATCTACGGTTGGTTCATGGAAAACAACGAACGCGCGCGACCGATCTTTGATGCATGGCTGGCGCCGTTCACCGACCTCGGTGCGCGGCGCAACGTGCGGCAGGGTATCGGCAACACCGACCATCTCAGCTTCATCCGAGCCGGCATGCCTGGCTTTAATCCGGTTCAGGAATATGCCGGGTACGACGTGCGTGACCATCACACCAACGTGGACACTCCGGAACGTGTGCTCGAGCAGGACGTGAAGCAGAACGCCATCATCCTTGCGTCGTTCCTCTATCACGCGGCCAACCGGCCGGAACGGATTCCCCGATGAGGAGCCTGCTGCTTACAGCGGCGGTGGTCTGCCTTGCCGCGTGTGATCCTGCGCCCAAGGCCGAGGGGATCGCCGACCTTGGGTTCATGTTGAAAAATCCGGATGGTGAGTCCGTCCGGCTGTCTGATTATCGCGGGCGTCCGTTGATCGTGAACTTCTGGTTCACCACGTGTCCGCCCTGTCGTCAGGAGACACCCGTGTTCATCAAACTCGTGGATAAATACAAGGACAAGGGCTTCACCGTGCTCGGCATCTCGGTGTCCGACACACCCGAGCAGATAAAAACGTTTGCCGCCGAGTTCGGCATCAACTATCCACTGTTTGTCGCAGCCGATCGCGAGGACGTGATGGAAGCCTATCGCGCGATCATGGCCTATCCCGTCTCCTGGTTCGTCAAGCCGGATGGCACCGTGTTTCTCAAACACCTCGGGTCGGCGACGCCTGAATGGTTCGAGCAGCAGGTCATGGCCCTGCTTGAGGCCAGTGCGGTGGGGGCACCATGACCGGGCGGGTCATCATCAGTGCTGTGGTCGTGGCGCTGGCGTTTGCCGCGTGGCCGCTGCTCGGGCGGGAATCCCGTGTGAGTGGCGCCTGGATGGCCTTCGCTGTGATGGGGGGATCCGCGGTGTTGATTGCGATGCTCTCCGCCTCTCAGCTCTCGACCGCCGTGCCCTCAGGGCGGGCGTGGTGGCTGCTGGCCGCCGCAGCCATCGTCAACGGGGTCGCGGTGTATGTGTACGCCTGGCGCGCGGCTGACCCCGCCGTGCCGACGGCGCCGTTTCTGGTGATGGTGTCGGTGGTGCAGGTGACGGCCATCCCGCTGATTGCCTGGGCGATGCCTGGCGGACTGGCTCCAACGCTCAGGCAAGCGGCTGGGTTTGTGTGCGCGGCTGCTGCGGTGTATCTACTCGCCAGGAGCTGACCATGTCGCTGCAGGAGTCGATACTGTTTTCCACCTCGCTGCTGGCCATTGTCAATCCTCTGGGGTCAGCTGTGCTGTTTGCCGCACTCGCGGGAAAATTCCCGACAAAAATCCAGCGCAAAATGGCCAACCAGAGCGCGCTGGCGATCCTGATCATCCTGCTCGTCTGTGCCTGGCTCGGCAACTCACTGCTGGGCGTGATGGGCTTGACGACGCCGATGCTGCAGGCGGCTGGTGGACTCATTCTGCTCAACTACGGGATGCGGATGGTCACCGTCACCGAGGACGTGAAGCTGACCAAGGACGAAAAAGACACGGCGCAGGAAGTGTCCGAGGACCACTGGAAGGCGCTGGCGGTCGTGCCGCTCGCGATCCCAGGCACGGTGGGCGCCGGATCGATCACGACCGTGATCATCCAGGCGAGCGCGTTTGATGCGCCCCGCGACTTGCTGATCATTTCTGGCATTTCTGTCGGCATCGCGGTGATCATGTGGATCACCTTCCATTCAGCCGGTCCGATCGCGCGCCGGCTCGGGCCGATTGGCATGAACATCATCTCTCGCGTGATGGGCATCCTGGTCACCGCGACCGCGTTTGGGTTGCTCGGGCGCGGCATTGCCGGCCTGCTGCCTGGGCTGGCAAAATAGATTCATGCTCTCCGCACGTCTTTTTTGGCAAAGCCGGCGTCAGAAATGTCGGAGACCCGCGCCCATGCAGACCACAAACGACCACGGTTTTACGCTGATCGAGCTGCTCATTGTTGTGGCAATCATCAGCATCATCGCTGCCATTGCCGTGCCTGGCTTGTTGCGTGCGCGCATGTCCGGCAACGAAACCTCTGCGGCATCGTCGCTACGAACGATCAACGTTTCCGAGGTGTCGTACTCGTCCAGCTGCGGCAATCAGGGGTTTGCGCCGGCGTTTACGGTGCTGTCGACCCCGCCTCCGGGACAGACCGAGCCATTCATTTCGCCGGAGTTCACCGTGGCGAACCCGCAGAAGGCGGGCTACAACTTCGGGCTGGCTCCAGGCGCGGGTGCGGGTGCTGGTCCCAATGACTGCAATGGCACGGCCACGACCACAGCCTATTACGCCACGGCCATTCCGGCGACGTTCGGGAC
>JBKJTD010000065.1:0-9299 GCA_046590915.1 Vicinamibacterales bacterium | reverse complement strand
CCTTCCCGCACCTCGCGGGCCACCAACGCCAGGTCGGCGGACACGGCTTGATTGCCCACCGACCTGGCGTTGGTGGCCCGCGAGGTGCGGGAAGGATCAAGCCTCGCGCACTCGCTGCAGCAGCGCCACACGTTTCCCGACGTCGCCATTGAGATGGTGGAAGTGGGTGAGTCCACGGGCGCACTCGCCGAGATGCTCAACAGCATCGCGGACTTCTACGACGAGGAAAACGAGACGAGCCTCACGCGCTTCTCCAATCTGGTGCAGCCCGTGCTGCTGATTGTCATGGGCATCGTGATTGCGGGCCTGCTGCTCTCGCTCTACATGCCCCTCTTCCAACTGTCGAGTCTGGCGGGGTGATCTGATGGCCTCCGAAAACGAGAATCTGTATTCCGAGGGCGCCGAGAACGCGCCGGTCGACCACGTCGCGGAAGCCGCGCGCGCGCGCCAACTCGCCGCACGCTACGAGTTGGAGTTTGTGGACCTCACGCGGTTTCACATCAACAACGAACTGTTCCGCAGCATTCCGGCTGACGTGATGTTGCGCTACGGCTTTGTGCCGTACCGACGCGACGGCCAGACGCTGCTGATTGTCGTGTCCGACCCGAGTGACCTGCAGGCGATCGATGAAATCGGCATGCAGTTGGGGACGCCCGTGCGGGTGACCGTCGGGGGTCCATCGGCGATTCAGGGCATTCTCAAAAAGAGCGAGAGCTCCACACGCGTTCTCGAGGAGGCCACCGAAGGCTTCCAGATGCAGATCCTCCGCGATGAGGAGGGAGTCGCCGGCGACGAAAACCTGACCGTTGACAAGCTGACACAGGACGCGAGCCCCGTCATCCGTCTGATCGACACGATGGTCTACACCGCGCTCCAGCGCCGCGCCTCCGACATCCACGTCGAGACCGGCGACGATGCCGTGCATGTGAAGTACCGCATCGACGGCGTGCTGCAGTCGGCGATGAAGCCCATCGACAAACGGCACCACAGCACGCTCATCTCGCGTATCAAGGTCATGTCTGAACTCGACATCGCCGAGAAGAGGGTGCCGCAGGACGGCCGCTTCAAGATGCGCGTTCGCGGCAAGACGATCGACTTCCGCGTCTCGATCATGCCCAGCGTCAACGGCGAGGACTCGGTCATCCGAATCCTGGACAAGGAATCGATCAGCGAACAGTTCACGGAGTTGAAGCTCGACATCCTCGGATGGCCCGAGGAGGAGATGCGCCGGTTCCGCAAGTACATCCGCGAGCCGTACGGCATGGTGCTGGTCACCGGCCCGACCGGTTCGGGCAAGACGACGACGCTCTACGCAGCCCTGTCGGAAATCAAGACGATCGAAGACAAGATCATCACGATTGAAGATCCGGTCGAATATCAGCTGCGCGGCATCACGCAGATTCCGATCAACGAAAAAAAGGGGCTGACGTTTGCACGCGGCCTGCGGTCCATTCTCCGGCACGACCCAGACAAAATCATGGTCGGTGAAATCCGCGACCCTGAGACGGCGCAAATCGCGATTCAGTCGGCGCTCACGGGGCACCTGGTGTTCACGACCGTCCACGCCAACAATGTCATCGACGTGCTCGGCCGATTTCTCAACATGGGCGTCGAACCGTATCAGTTCGTGTCCGCGCTCAACTGCGTGCTGGCCCAGCGCCTGGTGCGACGCATCTGTGAGCACTGCAAGCGCCCCGCGACGATTACCACCGAGATGCTGGTCGAGTCGGCGCTCGACCCGGACCTGGCGCGCACCCACCAGTTTTTTGAAGGCCCGGGCTGCATCGAGTGTGGCGGCACGGGGTTCAAGGGCCGCACCTCCATCTGTGAACTGATGGATTTGACCGATCGCATCCGTGACATGATTCTCGAGCGACGACCCACCTCGGAAATCAAACGCGCGGCGCGTGATGAAGGGATGACGTTCCTTCGTGAATGCGCCGTGACGCTGGTCATGAAGGGTGAAACCACACTGCGCGAAATCAACAAGGTGACCTTCGTCGAATGAGCTCCCGCCGAACCTCCACGTCGTCCACCCTGGCGGCTCAGCCGCCGTCCGTGGCCTTTGAGATCGCTGCGGGCCGCGTGACCGTGGCCGAGATCAGCGCCGCCTCAGATGGCCTGGTGATCTCCGCGTACGCGTCAGAATCCCTGCCGGACGAGGCGGTAACGCCCCTGCTGTCGGGCCCCAATATCGTCGATCCCGATGTGGTGACCGCGGCCCTGAGGCGGGCCTGCGAAAAGGCGGGGATTCGACCGCCCAAGCGCGCAGCGCTCATCGTGCCCGACTCTGTGGCCCGCGTGTCACTGCTGACCTTTGAGGAGTTGCCGGCCAAAACCGCCGACATCGATCAGTTGGTGCGGTGGCAAATCAAGAAGTCCACCCCATTCCCGATTGAGGAGGCGCAGGTGTCGGCGGTGGTGGCGCATCAGTCGCCCGGTGCCACGACCCTCGCGGCCGTCGCCTCGCACCGCGCAGTCATCAGCCAATATGAGGCCACGGTCACCGCGCTGGGCACACACGTCGGCCTGGTCGACCTGGCGAGTCTCAACGTGCTGAACGCCATTCTCGCCAACGGCAACGCGCCGGCGGGGGACTGGTTGCTGGTGTGCCTCGCCAAAGAGTCCACCTCACTCGCCATCGTCCGACACGGCGCGCTGATGTTCTACCGGCATCGGCTGTCCGTCGACGATGAACCGCTGGGAGCCTTGGTGCACCAGACGGCGATGTATCACGAAGATCGTCTGGGCGGTTCGACTTTTTCCCGCGTGTGGCTGTGCGGATCCGCATGGGCTGAGGGTGGCGGAGAGAGCATGCGGCGCGAGATTACCAAGCGGCTCGGCGTGCAAGCCGACGCGGTGGATGTGCGCGCGGCTGCGGCGTTGCGGGACCGCATCTCCGCCGGCCCAGACGTCATGGACGCTCTGGCGGCGCCCCTGGGTGTGCTCCTGCGCGAACGGAAGGTGGCGTAATCATGATGTTGCGCGGCAACCTCGCCACCAGGCCGTTCTACAACGAGCGGCTCGTCACGCTGGCCCTCGTCATTCTGACCATCGTCGTCGTCGCGCTGACCATCTTCAATGCCTCACGACTGGTGAGTCTGTCATCGCGTCGTTCAGCCTTGCGCGCCGAGATTGCGGCCGACGAAGCGCAGGCGGCCCAGATTCGCGCCAATGCGACTGCGGTGCAAAACAGCGTGGACCGCGCGGCGCTGCAGGATCTGGCTGGCTCGACGCGACTGGCCAACAATCTCATCACGGCGCGGACGTTCAGCTGGACGACGTTCTTTGGATACATCGAGGATGCGATCCCCTTTGACGTGCGCATCACGGCCGTCTCGCCCGAGATCGAAAAGGGCGAAATCGTCGTCAGCATGTTGCTGATAGGACGCAGTGAGTCCGACATCGAACGATTTGCGGCGGCACTCGAGGGCACCGGCGCGTTCTACGACGTGCGGTACACGGTGGCAGACAGCACGGAGGACCAGCTCAAGCGCGTCACCCTGACCTCGAAGTATCTGCCCCCCTCGCCCATGCCGGCCGTCCCGTCGGCCCCCGAGACTCCCGGAAGCACGGGAAGAGAAGGGAGACGCCCATGAACATCTGGCGACGCGTCATCTCTGAACGGCGCATGGTGGTCGTGCCGTTGCTTGCGGCTCTTGTCGTCAACCTGCTGGTGATCGGGCTGGTGGTGGTGCCGCTCTCGCGCAGCGTGATCAGTGACGAATCCCGGGCGCAGGACGTGAAACTCGCCCTGGCCAACGCCAACCGGATGGCGCGAGTCGCCTCCGACACCAAGACGAGCCAGCAGCGTGCCGGCGAGGAACTCAAGAGGTTTTACGCCGACGTGCTGCCGACGACGCTGGGTGATGCGCGGGCGTTACTGTATGTGGAAATCGCACAACTGGCGTCGGAGGCCGGCGTCGAGCATCAAAGCAGCGTGTTTGAGTTGGAAGAAGTCGAAGACAGCCAGCTGATGCGGTACCACACCGACGTCGCGCTGACAGGCGAATACGCTAGTATCCGTCGGTTCCTGTATCACCTGGAAACCTCCGAACGGTTTTTTGTCGTTGAAAGCGTGAAGCTGGGGCAAAGCGGCCAGCGCCAGGGCGCACGTGGATCGCTTGAAGTCGTGATGCGCGTGGCGACGTATTCCACTCGCGTGCCGGTCATCGGAGGCGCTCGGTGAAACTCGCCGCATCCAGTCCGGCCGAGAAGCGCCGGCAGGTGTTGCTGGTCGGGTTGCTCGTCATCGCGGTCTTCGTCCTCTGGTACCTCACATCCTCAAACGATGTGGCGACTGAAGCGCCCGCTTCGACGTCCAACCCCGCAGTGGCGAAGCCGCCGGTGCCTCAGGGCGGCACAGCACCACTTCCCGAGCCAGTGCGGCTCGCTGATTTGGACCCGGTGCCGGAGCAGTCGGCAGCCTCGCGCAATCCATTTGGATTTGGATCGCGCCCGGCTCCGCCAGCACCGCCCCCGGCGCCGCCGGTGGAGGTACCTTCTCCTCCGCCGCCACCACCGCCCCAACCGGCGGTGCCGACGTTGCCGCCCATCGCCGTGAAGTTCCTGGGGTTTGCGGAAGATCCGACGCGACCTGGCAAGGTGGTCGCACTGGGCGTCAACGGGGGAGTGATGTTGGCGCGCGAAGGAGATCTGGTGGATGGACGGTATCGGCTCGTCAAAGTCGGGCTCGAGTCCATCGTCATGGCATATCCCGACGGGCGAGGTCAGCAGACCATCCGGTTGTCGGGTTCGTAACGTGCGCGAGTCGGGTGAAGAAGGAGTCTCGGTGGTGAGAACGAAGATGCAGAATCGCGTGGCGCTGATGTTGGCCCTCACGCTGGTCGCGGCAGGGTGCGCCACTGGCCGCGCCGTTCGACAAGGCCAGCAGGCCGCCGACAAAGGCGACTGGGACGCAGCGGTTGTCTATTACCGTGAAGCGCTGGCCAAGGATCCCGGACGCATCGACGTCCGCATTGCCCTCCAGCGCGCCACCGCCGCCGCATCGGCCGAACACATGAGCCGGGCGCGTGAACTCGAAGCACAGGAACAGTGGTCGGCCTCCGCCGCCGAATATCGGTTGGCTGCGGACCTGGATCCGGCCAATGTGTTTGCTGCGGCCAAAGCGGCGTCGATCGAGCGCAAACTGCGTGAAGACATTGAAGCCCTCAGGCCGCCATCCCGGATGGAGACGCTCCGCGACCAGGCCCGTCAGGCGTCGCAGGTGCCAGTGCTCGCCGACCCGCGCGCACCGATCAATTTGCGGTTCAACAACACGGCCGTCCGTGAAATTCTCACGTCCATTGGCGCGTTTGCCGGCATCAACGTGTCGTTTGTCGAAGCGCCGCCGATTACCGCGCAACTGTCCCGTCCCTATTCGATCGACCTGCAAGGGGAAACACTGGAGTCCGCACTGCAGCAGGTCCTCAACAACAACCAGCTGACATTCAAGGTGCTCAATCCACGCGGCATCCTCGTCTACGGATCCGATCAAAACGGCCGGACCGCACACGAGGATGTGTTTGTGCAGGTGTTTTACCTGTCACATGTGGAGGCCACTGAAATCCAGCAGCTGCTCACGCAGTTGATTGCACAGGTCCCCGGCGTGCGACCGCAGGTCGTGCTCAACAAAAACACGAACGCGCTGACGGTGCGAGCCACGATGTCGGTGCTTGAAGTGTTTGAAAAGCTGATTCGCGCCAACGACAAACCGAAAGCCGAAGTGCTGATCGACGTCGAGATTCTTGAAGTGGACTCGCAGCGGGTGAAGCAGCTGGGCCTCAACCTGAATCAATATGCGCTCGGCTTCTCGATGTCACCGGAAGTGGCACCGCCCAATACCTCGGGATCGTTTCCGCCGGCGACGCCACCGCCGTTCAATTTGAACACGGTCAGTCAGGGTGTGAGCACCGCAGACTTCTACGCGACGGTCCCCACCGCGCTCATCCGGCTGCTGGAGTCGGACTCCAAGACGAAGCTGCTTGCGCGGCCGCAGTTGCGGGGCCAGGAGCGTGCGGCCCTGACGCTGAAACTGGGTGACGAAATTCCCATTCCGACCACGACGTTTGCGGCGCAGGCGACGGGCGGCATCGCGAATCAGCCGGTGACGTCGTTTTCGTATCGACCCATCGGCGTGAACCTTTCGATCACCCCGCGCGTGAGTTTTGACGGTGAAATCATTCTGGAGATTACGGTGGAAAGCAGCCGTGTCGGCCCGAATGTCGACGTCGCCGGTCAGTCACTGCCGTCGTTCGGTTCGCGCATTGCGACCACCACACTGCGCATGCGGGACGGCGAATCAAATCTGCTCGCCGGCCTGATCAAGGAAGAGGACCGTTCAGTCGTCCGTGGCATGCCCGGCCTGAACAGGATACCGTTCATCCGCTCGATCTTCGGCGGCTCCGATACCACCGTCGGGTCGAGTGACATCGTGATGATCATCACGCCACGCATTTTGCGATCGCAGGAGCTGACGGCAGCCGACCTGGCACCGATGTATGTCGGCACCGGCAACAACTTCGGCGCGTCGTCGCAGCCGGCGCTGATCACCTCTGAGTCCATCGCCGGCACGAGGACGACTCCGGCGCCTGCGGCAGGTCAGGCTCCACCCGCGAATGTGACGCCACCGCCGCCCGGTGGAGGCGCCGCACAGACTCCGCCGGTGGTGCAGTTGCCTCCATCGGTGACACCGCCGGCCACGCCGCCCACAAGTGGACGTGCGGTGGGCATCGTGCCGATTCAGGGCAATAACCCGACGGCACCGGCGGCACCGTTGTCGCCCGCGCCAACGACGCCAGCGAGAGTCGTCGTGACTCCACCAGGCGCCGAGTGGCAGATGGGCGGACAGCCATACAACGTGCCTCTCACCGTGAGCAACGCGTCTGGGCTGTCGTCCCTGACTCTGACGGTGACCTACAACCCCGCCGTGGTCCGTGCGACGATGGTGAATGAAGGCAACCTGATGCGCGCCGACGGGTCCACCACAGCGTTTGTGCCCAGGATTGATCCGTCCACCGGACGCATCGACCTGGCGATCACGCGTCCCGGCGACAAGGTCGGCGCCACCGGCGGGGGACTGCTGGCGTCGATCGTGTTTGAAGCCATCGGTCCCGGCCAGTCACAAATTGCGGTGGCGGGTGTGGGCATGAACGCTGCAGGACAGCAGGTGCCGCTCCAACTCGTCCCTGCGACCATCACGGTGAAATAGCGGGAGCCCTATGACCCGGCGCGAGTTCCTCCGGCATATTGCCGGCTTCACCTTCATCGAACTGCTGGTCACGACCGCGGTGTTGATGGTGCTGGCCTCGGCAGCACTGCCACTGGCGCGTGTCACGATGAAGCGGCAACGGGAGTCTGAGTTGCGACGCACGCTGCGCGAAATGCGCTCCGCGATCGACAAGTTCAAGGACTACGCCGACACCCAGATCATCGCGCCGACTGAAGTGGCATTCGGCAGCGAGGGATACCCCAAGTCGTTGACGGTGCTCGTCGAAGGTGTGGCACGCAACAACGATGCGAGTGGCAGCAAGATCAAGTTGTTGAGGCGGATCCCCATCGATCCGATCACGGGTTCGACCGACTGGGGGATGCGGTCCTATCAGGATTCGCGCGACTCCGCGGTCTGGGGTGGACAGAACGTGTTTGATGTCTATTCCAAGTCAGACGGCATCGCGCTCGACGGCACAAAATACAAGGATTGGTAACTATGCGCGAGAAATACCTGACAACGCCCGCCGACCAGACGCGCGATCGCGGATGGACCCTGATCGAGTTGCTGGTGGTCCTCTCGCTGATCATGATTCTGGCCTCGGTCGCCATGAATCAATACAACACCTCGGTTCGCACCGCGCAGGAAGCGACCCTCAAGACCAACCTCTTCCGCATGCGTGATGCGATCGACCAGTACTTCGCAGACAAAGGGCAGTACCCGTCCTCCATTCAGGCCCTGGTCACTGATGGGTACCTCCGGTCGGTGCCGTTGGATCCCATCACACGGTCGACCGACACGTGGAGCACGACGCCGGCCGAGCCCGACCCGAGCCGCCCCTCGACCGACACCGGGATCTACGACGTCAAGAGCGGCTCAGACGGCACCGCACTGGACGGCAGCCGGTTCGCAGACTGGTGATAAGAGACGTAGGGCGTGCCGTTTAGAGCGTTGTCGAGATGCGTGTAGCCGCGCCAGAAAACGCCTTTTGATTTTTGCGGCGCGGCCTGGTTTCGAAGGCCGCGCTCGTATGTTCAGCTCACCACAACGACAGCTGATCGTGTGTATGACGACCCGTTGCGGGGGACAATCCTCACGGTGACGGTGCGCTCGCCACGCGCCCGGAACGCGTGCTGCTGGCTCGGTCCGCCGTTAGGCACTGTGCTTTCGCCGTCGAAGTTCCACTCATAGCGCTCAATTTCCACCGACGTGGGTACACCACTAACCGTGCACGTCGTCACCTGTCCGAGCGTCAGCTGGGCCGGACTGCAGGTCACCGACGGTGAGAATCCGACGATCGCCACCCCGGTCTCGTGGGAGGTTGGCACGCCGTCCCGGTCGATTCCAATAACCCGCACATCGTAGGTGCCGGTGTCACCGTAGGTATGAACGACTGTCGTTGAGGCACTCAGTGCGCCGAGGTTGCGTGTCGTGCCGTCACCCAGATGAAGCACCACGCTTGAAAAGTCAGAGCCGGTCGCCACCGTGATCTGGAAGGCCGCCGGCGCACCAACAAACACGCCTGTCGGCGCCGACACGGTGACGCCGGATTTCGCCTTCAGAGTGATAGCGGCGGTGCCCGTTTTTCCCCCGGCGCTGGCCGTCACGGTGGCCGCTGCGGCCGTGCTGAGCGTTGTCGTGGCAATACCGGACTCTCCAGTCAGAGCGGACGAGGCCGACAGCGTCCCTGACGTCGTCGTAAACACCACCGGTACGCCGAAGAGGGGATTGCCACTCGCGTCTTCGACACGCGCTGAAATTATGGACGTGCCGCCATTGGATCCAAGAAGCGTAGGACTTGCCGTCAGCGCGACGCGTTCGGCAGCAGCTGCGCCAATGACCACTTCAAGCGTTTTTGATGCGCTGCCGGAAAAGGCCGTGATCGTCGCCCGACCGGAGCGCCCATCAGCTATCAGCTTGACTGTGACCCGGCCATTGGTTGTCCGCGCTTCGGCTGGTTCAATTCTCCCGAGCGACGTCGTGAATGTCACCAACGTGCCGTTGTGGACCGCCGTGCCGGCAGAGGGCGTCGACGTGTTGCCCGTTCCCGTGCTTGCAGTGCCGCTTTCAATCAATACCGCCACCAGAT
>JBKJTD010000355.1:0-11051 GCA_046590915.1 Vicinamibacterales bacterium | reverse complement strand
GCCGCGCTGCGTGTTGACGCCGATCTGCTGACAGCCCCGTGGGTTGAGCGCACGCAACGCCGTGGAGTTGCCTCGCGCTGCGAACACGGCCGCCGGAATGGCTGAGGCGCAGAGCCGATCGAGCGTCGCGAGTCCGTCCCCATCGATGTCAAACCCGGTGTTGAGCGAGTAAGGGCGGGCGCTCGCGAACTGGAAGATGGGCGCCAATTGGAAACCCACCGGGAGTTCGATCACGCCGCTGGCTACGATGCGATGCCGTTCGTCAAGTCGCGTTGGTCCCCATTCACCCTCTTTGAACTGGTTTTCTGGAGCGATCGCAATGCCGTTGCCGCTGTAGGAGGCCGTCGGCTGGCCGCCCCACGATCGCGAACTCGCCAGCACGTAGCTCACCGACGCCATGCTCCGGCCGATCCGGCCCTTGAGCGTCGTCGTCCACGAGTGGAATCGCGACTCGTTGTTGGTGCCGAACATGTTGATCTGTTCCAGGCGATTGGCGGGCAGACCGGCCGCCACGAACGCCGCGTCGAAATAGCGCGAGTTGGAACCGCGGGGACAACGCGACGACGTCGGCGTCGAGCCGGGGTAGGCAGCATTGCACACGCTCTCGATGCGCGGGTTGATCACCTGATACCGCGGCTCGTGCTCGCCGCGCGTGTACACGTAGTCGCTCGACACGGTCCACGCAGGCGTCAGGCTGTGTTGGACGCCAATCGAGGCCTTCTGGACAAATGGCTCCCTCGCGTCGGGATCGTTGATGCGGCCGAAGGCCCCTGTGGGCAGCAGCGCGAAGTTGGGAGCCGGCGGCGCGGGCAACGGATCAACGCCGAACCGGTACGTCCCCAACTGGCCCACGCCTACCGATGAATTGGTCAAGTTCAGCAGTGTGGAGAAGATCTCCGGTCCGCTCTGGCTGAGTGAGAACAACGTGAGGTTCTGAAACAGCTGGTCATAAAAGATGCCGTAGCCGCCGCGAACGACTGTGGTCCCGTTGCCCCCGAGGTCATAGGCAAATCCCAACCGCGGTTGGAACTCCGTCCAACTCGGCGTCGTGCGCTCCAACTTGTCGCGGTCGGCCGTCAGCGCCTGCGCGCGGGGGTCGTTGAGCTGGCGCAGGATCTCAAGCGTCCGGTTGGTCGTCTGCTTGGGCAGGTTGCCGACGTTTGCGTCCCATCGCACGCCAAGGTTGAGGGTCAAACGGGGACTCATACGCCAATCGTCCTGGGCGTAGAACGCAATCTGATGGAAGTTCTGGTCGTGGCTCGCCTGTCCGGCCGCGAACTGGATGTTGCGAACGGCGCCCGGAGTCGCGAACCCCTGCGGATACAGAGTGGTGTTTGTCCGGATCACCGTTGGATCGTCGAAGAAGGCCGCGGTGTATCCCGACGCGCCGAAGTAGAAGTACCCGCCCATCTTCGTATAGATGTAGTTGCCGCCGAACTTCAACGCGTGATTGCCGCGCTGCCAGGTGAAGTCGTCGCGGAACTGGTATTTCTTCACGGTCGTCTGCTGCGGCGAGTTGGCGTTGGGTCCGGTCGTGACGCTGGGAAACTGGAGCAGCGGCACGCCGGTCACGTTGGGCAGGATTTCGTTGTTGAAGTCCTGGAAGTGAAACGACGCCAGATTGATGCGGTCGTTGCCGAGCGTCCATGAATCCGAAAGCACAAACGAGGAATTCCTGGTGCTGTTCGTATTGCCGTTGTTCACGTCGGCTGTGGCCGGCACCGGAATCTGGTCGTTCGGTGAGGACTGATCCTGAAACGCGAACCGGGCAAACATCATGCGGGTTCCGCCCACGCGCCAGTCGCTCTTGACCGTCAGCAGCGTGTCGTCGTACGGCGTCGTGATCTCCGAGACGACCTGTGCGCCCGGGATCTGGCTCAACTGGGTGAACGCCGCCTGCGTCAGGGCGTTGTTCGACCGCTCACGGAAGCGTTCGAGTGCGCCGAAGTAAAACAACCGGTCGCGAAGCATCGGTCCCCCGATCGAGCCGCCCGCCTCCTGCCGCTCGAACTTCGCCTTGCTGAAGGTCGGCGTCGCGGCCTTCCGCTGCTTTTCGAAAAAGTCCAGCGCCCGGGTGCCCTCGTCGCGGTAACTGCCGAAGAAAGACCCCTTGAGAGTGTTCGAGCCCGATTTCGATATCACGTTGACCACACCGCCCACCGACCGGCCGCTCTCAGCCGTCCATCGGTGCTGCAGTACTTGGAACTCCTGGATGGATTCGTACGCGAAGTTCTGGATCAGGCTGCCGACGACGTTGTCCTTGTTGTCGCCGCCGTCGACGTTGACGCTCAGCTGCCGGCCGTCGCCGCCGCTCATCGCGAAGTTGCCGATCCGGGTCTTGGTCGGATCGAAGTTGCCGACCGGCCGCGCCTCGGGCATGACCGTCGCGAGCGCAGCAAACGTGCGGTTGAGCACCGGCAGGCTCTGGATTTCCCGGGGCGTCACCACGCCGCTCAGATCGGAGCGGGTGGTCTCGATCAGGTTCGGCTGCGCGGTCACGGTGACGGTGTCGGTCACATTGCCGACCTCAAGTGTCAACGCCAGCGTCTGTGCGCTGCCAATGTTGACCTCGACACCCGTGATCGATGCGGTCTTGAAACCTTTCAGTTCAGCCGTGACCGTGTAGCGTCCCGGCGGCAGCAGGGTGAGTCGATAGTCACCGGTGCCGCTGCTGACGGCGGTACGGGTAAAGCCCGTGCCGTCGTTGCGTGCCGTGACGCTCGCGCCCGGAACGACCTGCTGTGACGCGTCGGCGACGCGCCCGGTGATCTCGCCGGTCGTCGCCTGGGCCCATGCGGTACCCCCAAACGGCGCCAGGAGCCCCACCAGTGTGAGTAATGCAGTTAGTAGTGCGACGGTCCATCGTCTACTCATGTCCCGACTCCCTCACGAAAAGGCAGTATTCAGGCGTGCAGATGACTGGGCACGACACGAAACCGCTGTACTGGGGAGGCATGATAGCAGAGCGCGGGCGCGCAATTCCCTGAACGACTCAGGCTCCATGCCGGCGTAGAGATACCCCACGAAGCCACCCGAGCCATCCTTCCGTTCGGCCACGAGCACCAGCATCTCGGGATTGTTCATCTGCGCCCGAAGAAATTCGGCTAGCCCGCTTCGGCATTGTTACCCGGCGACAGGAAGCGGCGCTGGCCGAACGCATGGTGATGGGGTCAGGCTCGCTCATGAAATCCGCCGGCCAGATACAACACGACCGCTGCTCCCAGCGAGGTGATGAACGGATACGGCAGCTCAATCATCGTCGCCACCGCGTAGCTCGCGAGGCCGCCCAGCAGTGTCAGGATCGCGGTGCGTGGGCCGCCGAACGTCGTGAACAACCCGAAGCAGACGACCACCAGTGTGCCGGCGGTGCCGAAAGACGATGCCTCCTGGACCAATTCTGCGACACCACGTCCTCCAAGAGCGAAATAGGAGCCGACCGCACCGAAGAACACGACGCCCAGGCGCGCCAGCCGCAATTTGGTGCGGTCCTCGGTGACGTTGAATATCGGCCCGATCAGATTGTGCGCGAGCAGTCCACCGGCGACGAGCAGAATGGTGTCCACCGTCGAGAGGATCGCGGAGATGAGCGCACCCACGAAGAACACGTAGCCGGCCGTGGGCAGCATCTGGAGGGCCAGCGCGGGCAGGAACTGCTCTGCATCCGGCAGATTCGGTACGAGCCGTGCCGCCACCAGGCCGAGGAAGACAGGCAGGATGCCGACCAGGATGTAGAGACCGCCGGCCATCACGGCGCTGTTGCGGGCCACGTCGGCGCTGCGGGCGGCGATCACGCGGCTGAGCAGTTCCACGGCGACCACCGATCCCGCGATCGGAATCGCGTACTCCTCAAGCAAACCGAACAGGCCTGGAGCGACATCAGCCCCGACGACCGTGATTCGATCAGGTCCGATCGCCGCGATCGAAGCAGCCATACCACCCTGGTCGATGACCACAACGACGACCAGGAGCACCAGGCCAAGGATGAGCACACAGCCCTGGATCAGGTCCGTCATGGCGTCGGCCAGCAAACCACCCAGGGTGGTGTAGATCACACAGAAGACCGCCGCGAGTCCAACCGCGGTGCCAATCTCCATGTCGGTCACCGTCGTCAGCACGTGGCCGAAGCCACGCAACTGTGCGGCGGCCCAGAGCACGCCGGGAGGAATGAGCATCAGCGCGGCCAGCTTCTCGACGCGGGGATCAAACCGACGCAGGAAGAAGTCCGCCATCGTCGTGAGCTTCATCCGCCAGATCGGCACGGCGAAGATCAGGCCCGTGAGCATCAGCGTGACGCCATAAGCGAACGGTTCGGCGCTCGTGAACGAGAATCCTTCTTGGTAGGCGCGGCCGGCCGAGGAAATGCAGGCTTCGGCGCCGAACCAGGTCGCGAAGATGGAGAAGACCGTGAGCGGATAGCCGAGTTTCCGTCCGGCGACCAGATAGTCGGATTCGGTATGGATCTTCGGCGCCAGCCACGCGCCAATCGCCAACTGGATGGCTAGATAACCACCCAAGGCCAGCAACACCCAGTTCACGCGGGCAAGTCTACTCTCCCCTCAACGTTAACCGCGTGAATTTCGGGGCGGCCTCAGCGAACGGCGGCCGCAAATGCAGGCGACTGGTAGGTGCGTCGCCCCCCCATCATCGTCAACATGACGGTGACACCGCTCAACCGAGCCGGAGGAATCGCAAAGATGTCGTCAGAGAGCACGACAAAATCGGCCAGCTTCCCGACGGCCAGGGTGCCCTTCACCGTCTCGTCGAAACTGGCGTACGCCGCGTCCGCCGTGAAGTGCCTGATCGCGGCTTCAATCGAGATCCGATGCTCGGGATACCATCCGCCGGCCGGCGTGCCATCCGGCAGCTCGCGCGTGACGGCTGCGTGCACGCCCCGCATGACGTTCATCGTGAACACCGGATAGTCACTGCCAAACGCCTGCACCGCCCCGGCATCGTCAAACAGTTTGAACGCGTTGGCGCGTGACGCACGACCGGGCCCCAGCGCGGGCGCGTAGTTGGTCAGAGCAATGGCGTCGGGAGTGGCGAACATCGCCTGCGTGGATGCGATGACACCGAGTGCCTTGAATCTCGGCAAATCGGCAAGTGCCGGCACCTCGACGTGCTCGATGCGATGCCGGCGGCCGGTGGTGCCGTTGTCTGTCGCCGCACGTTCGAAGGCATCCTGTGCCATGCGGATGGCGCGGTCGCCGATGGCGTGCAGTTCAACCTGAAGGCCCGCCTTGTCATACGCCGCAACGACGCGGTTGAGATCGGACTGCACCCACATCGGCAGCCCCGTGTCCGTACTCCCTGTGTACGACTCGAACATGGCCGCGGTGTGTGCGTCCACGGTGCCGTCAAGCATGCCTTTCGCGATCCCAAACGCCAGCATTCCGTCGCGGTGGCCGTCGCGTAACGCCGCGAACTCTGCCAACCGCGCCGGCGTGACCTCGCGCTCAAATGGCACCCCGAGCCGCACGCGCACCTTCAGCGTCCCCTCGTGAAGCGCCTTCTGATACGCCTGGTATTCCACGCCCGATCCGCCCACGCCACTGGCGACCTGCAGGGACGTCAGGCCAAACCCCGCCGCCTTGTCCATTTCGGCGAGTAGCGCGCGATACACCTGATCGGCGTTGACCGGCGGAATGAGGCGGCGCACAAGCGAGGAGGCGCCTTCCTTGAGCAGCCCCGTCGGCTCCCCGTCGGATGCACGATCGATGCGGCCGTTGGCGGGGTCCTTGCTGGCTCGCGTCACCTGCGCCAGCGCCAGCGCGCGGCTATTCGCCAGTGTCTGATGGCCATCGCGATCGGTGAGCAACACCGGACGGTCAGGAAACACCGCGTCGAGATACCGCCGGTGCGCCTGGTTGTCGGGAAAGTCGGACGGCCCCCACCCTCTGCCCGTGATCCACTCATCGGCGTCCAGGGTCCGCGCAAACTCCATGAGGCGGCGCTGAATCTCCTGCACGTTGCCTGCATCCACAAGATCGGCTGTGCGCCGAGTCGGCAGGTGCCAGTGCGCGTCATTAAATCCAGGCACCACTCGACGAGCCTGGAAGTCGACCACTTCGGTCGTGTCGCCCGCGAGCGCCCTGATCATCTCGCTGCCCCCGATCGCGACGATGCGATCTCCCCGCGTGGCCATGGCCTGGGCTTCGGGCATCCGTGCATCACCGGTCCAGATTCGCCCGTTGACAAAGACGCGATCGGGGGCCTGATCCGATGGCGTCCCTTCGCAGCCAGCCACAAGGGAGCTGACCGTGAACACGACCACGCACGCTGCGCCGGGGATTCTCATCGGCGGCCTCGATTTCCGAGCGGCGGCGGGCGCCGGGCCTGGGTGGCCTGCTCGAACGTATACGCGAAGCTGATGAGGTCAGCCTCGCTCCAGGCGCGGCCCATCCATGTGACACCCACAGGAAGACCCGCCACATCGCCGGCAGGTACCGTCAGGCTTGGCGTGCCGGCAACAGCCGCCACACCATACCCAGCGCCAACGAAGTGGTCGCCCAGCACGTGGTCGGTGGTCCACGCGGGCGACGTGCTCGGTGCAATGACGGCATCGAGCGTCAACTGATCCATCACTGCGAACAGGCCGTCCTTCCCCGCAAGCCTCCGGGCATCGTCTCGAGCCTTCAGATACGCCGCCTCAGTCAGGGGCCCTTTGGCCTGCGCTTGCGCGAAGATCTCCTGACCGAAGATCGGCATCACCTCGGCGGCGTGCGCCGTATTCCACGCCATCAACGCCTCAAGCGAGGCCACCGGCGCACCGGAAGACTTCAAGTACGAATTGAGGCCGTCCTTGAACTCATAGAGCAACACCTCAAACTCCGGGTCGTTCCATTGGTTGTAGGTGGGGATCGTCACGTCGATCACGTCGGCGCCCAACTTCCGCACGGCATCGATCGCGCTCGCCATCACGGCATCCACATCCGGGTGATATCCCATCGCCTGCCGGAGCACGCCGATGCGTTTCCCCCGAAGCGCATCCGAGAGCAGGAACGCGCTGTAGTCGGAAGGGCGATGACCGGCAGACGCCGACCCCGCAGGATCCGCAGCATCTACCACCGCGATGACGCTGAGCAACATGGCCACGTCAGACACCGTTCGCCCCATCGGCCCCGCCGTGTCCTGGGAGATCGAAATGGGAATGATGCCGGTGCGGCTGACCAGCCCCACCGTCGGCTTCAAGCCGACCAGGCCGTTCACCGACGCCGGACAAATGATGCTGCCGTCGGTTTCGGTACCCACACCGATCGCGCCGAGGCTTGCGGCGATCGCCGCGCCCGTACCCGAGCTTGAACCGCAGGGATTGCGATCGAGTGCGTAGGGGTTCTTCGTCTGGCCTCCGCGCGAACTCCAGCCCGACGACGAGCGGGTGGAGCGGAAGTTGGCCCACTCGCTGAGGTTGGTCTTGCCGAGAATGACGGCGCCGGCTTCGCGCAGGTGCGTGACCAGGAACGCGTCCTTGGCAGGCCGATGGGTTGCCATCGCGAGGGAGCCTGCGGAATTGACCAGCCCGGCCACATCGATGTTGTCTTTCAGGAGCAGCGGGATGCCGTGCAGGGGCCCCCGCACGCGGCCTGCGGCCCGCTCGGCGTCCCGCGCGTCGGCTTCAGCAAGCGCGGCGGGATTGACCTCGATGACCGCGTTCAGCAGCGGTCCGGCATCGTCTACCCTGGCGATGCGATCGAGGTAGGCTTGGGTCAGGGTCTTTGACGACAGGGTGCCTGCCGCCATGGCGACCTGAGCGTCACGGGCACTGAACTCCACCACGTCGACCGGCCCTGAGGACGTGCAGGCCGACAGACACAACAGCAACGGCAATAGGTGGCGACGAAACACGCGTCCATTATGCCGATAGTGCGTATGAAGTGGGTCTTTCGCCAACATGACGTCAAATTATCAGACACAGCACTCACCCGCAGCCGCTGCCCTATCGTCGGCGCAATGCAAGGGCGCGCTCCAGGCGGCGTGATTCGTTCACATCTGGTGAGGCCATCGGGCCGGTGCTCCCGATGGCGCGTAGGCCTCCGCCGAGCAGATCAAACACCTCTCGGCGCACGGTGCGGATCTGATGTCCGGGCGCGTGGATTTCGTACTCGACCCACTCCGCAGTCGCATACGTCTCGCGGCGTGTTTCGCGCGCCGGCACGGTTCCACCGATACCGGCGCCGCCCAGGACGGGCTGTTTTCTTCGAAGGCGGCGTAGGCGGGCGCGAGAGCTTCTGGGCCGGGAAGAACTCTGGGCCGGCGTTGGTCATCCGGGCCCCGATGGTCTCCATGTTGAAAACTTACTTGACCAACGCCGCGATCGGCAGCGGGCCGGTGCTCGTGTTCGATCCCGTCACCGTGCGACGCAGGTAGCCGGCCTGACCGAGGTGGAACGCGATGTGTGCACCCAGGTGCACAAGGAAGGCGGCCGTGGTGACGGTCGTGTCGGCCAGTGGCATCGGGTAGTCGTCCTCCAATCGCGACGGATCAAGCCCCGTCAGCGCCATTGACACGGCTTCACTCGCCCGCCGAAGTTCGGCCACCACCTCCGCACGCGTCGAGCCGCGATGGCTGAATTCGTATTCGCGATTGCGCACGTAGGAGGACCCGCCGAGCACGCGACCGACAAAATCCTGCAGGTTGCCACTCACATGCAGCGCGAGGGTGCCCACCGAGTTGGTCACCCCCGGCGACACCGCCCACAACACCTCATCGTCAGGACACGCCTCGACCTCGCGCACAAACCCTTCCAGTTCACGGACCATCTGCACACGGATCACATTCAGGAAAGACATGCGGACATACTAAACCGTCCACAGGGGTCCACGGTCCGTCTCGATCGGCGACGGGACACGGCGTCTCTTCGACTGACGTTGGGCCGCAGATCTCGAGCGGGTGCGAGGTTCTCAGTGCTTGACCCGTGAGCCGCAGGAGTGTGACAATGTCACACATGAAGGCGATTTCGATCCGGGAGCTGCATCGTGACACCGGAGGCTGGGTGCGTCGCGCGCGCATGTACGGCGCGATCCTGGTCCGTGATCGGAATACGCCGATCGCCACCATCACACCCGTCACGGAGGCGCCCGCGGTCAATCGCTTTGATCGATGGGAGCCGCTGAAGAAGTTCAAGGCGGCACTCGATCGGCCCGTCGGCGGCACACCCGTGGAAGGCGTCGTGAGTGAAGACCGGGACCGATAAGACCGTGCCGGTCACCGAGGTCGTCCCCGCCTATTTTGATTCGGCGCTCGTGGCTAAGTTCTATGTGAATGAAGAGGGTCGCGACCGTGTGCGCCGTACGGCCTCGCAGGCGGGTGTCATCGTGACGTCCGGCATCGCCGTGGCTGAGGTCTCTGCCGCATTCCACCGCAAGCTGCGGGAAGGGGCCGTGGACCGGCCGGTGTTCCGGGCGTTGCAACAGCAGTTCGAGCACGACCTGACCAACGGACTCTGGAAGCTCGTCGGCCCCACGCAAGCCCTGCTCCAAGAGGTCCAGGCACTGTTTGCCACACTCGACAAATCGGTATTCCTCCGGTCTCTCGACGCGCTCCATCTCGTCACCGCGAAAGACGAGGGGTTTGATCGCATCTACTCGAACGACCGGCACTTGCTCCGTGCGTGCGCGAGCCTTGGCTTGCAGGGAATCGACCCGACGTAGCGCATCAGTGGGTCCCGCCGGGGTCTTAGAATGAGTCGAGATGACAGACGACGGGATTGACGCGTTGTACCGGCTGCCGCCGGGCGAGTTCACGGCGGCGCGAAATGTGCTCGCAAAGGCGCGCGGCGCAGCAGGTGCGGAGATCAAGACACTCGAAAGGCCGTCGCTGCCGGCGTGGGGCGTGAACCAGATCTACTGGCATGACCGCCCGACGTTTAATGCGCTCGTTGAGGCAGCGGTTGCGATGCGCCAGGCGCACGTACAGGTCATCTCCGGCAGAAATGCCGATGTGGCAAGTGCCGAGGCGGCCCACTCGGCCGTGGTCAAAACAGCGGTGCAGTCAGCGAGGCGACTGATCGAAGCCGCGGGCGAAAAGGCCACGCCTGCCACCACCGGTGCGATCACCGAAACCCTTCAGGCATTGCCCACCGACGACACGCCGGGACGACTCACGAAGCCATTAAAACCTATGGGGTTTGGAGCGCTGATGGGCATGGGGATACCTGTGGTCCAGGGGTCCAGAGGTCCTTCGAAAATGGAGAATGCGGAGTGGGCTGCGGCTCGAAAGGCTGCCGCCAAAGCCATGAAGGCGGCGGAAGTCGCGGAGGTCAAGGCCGAGGCCGCGCTTACGGAGGCGAAGAAGATGGCACAGCAGGCCGAGCGTGAACTCGCGCGTGTGCAGGCGGCTCAGGACCTGGGACGTTTGCCGGACTGACCAGAATGCGGAGTGCCGTCGGCGTGTTCAGGATCCGTCAACTCGGCACGACCCTCGACGATGATCTCGATCGCGCGTCGTTTGTCGGCGTTCAACATGTCGTAGACCGCACCTGCCGCGCCGGGTCCCGGTCCGCGCAGCACACGCGCCCCCTTCGGCTTCAATCCTCAATCCTCAATCCATGCGGTACTCTTCAATGATGAAGCTGGCGACAGTTGCCTTAACCCTCCTCTTGCTCCCCGTCGCCGCTGCCGCGCAGGGACCCGTCGCACCGGTAACCGTCGAGTCCATGCCGTGGGTAGTGGCCGATGTCCGGGTGGGCTGGCCGGCGATCGGCGCGGACGAACTCACGGCTGCGGCGATTGGCCGGCCCGCCGCCGAGATGCCCGGCCGCGCGCTGACCGCCGGGCTGGGGATCCACGCCTACCCGGTGCGCCGCGGCCGATGGAAGCTGGGCGTCGGCGCCGAACTGCTGCGCGGTCGCGGTGGCTACCAGAGGAAAGACACCAAGGGCAAACCGGTGGGCGACGAGATCAACCGCACCCTGTCCGGCGTTTCCGCGCAGGTCTCTCTCAACTTCGGGCGTGGCCAGGGCTGGAGCTATGTAACCGCCGGCACCGGTCCCCTCACGTTCCAAACCTTCCTCGGCGAAGGGCCGGGAGACGATGAGAGCCGGGGCACCCTCA
>JBKJTD010000332.1:0-7200 GCA_046590915.1 Vicinamibacterales bacterium | reverse complement strand
GCCGTCGGCAATCTCATCGACCGGGTCCGCCAGGGGTACGTGCTCGACTTCGTCGACGTGTATCGGGGCGACTGGCATTTCTGGGCGTTTAATGTGGCTGACTCGGCGATCACCATCGGTGCCATTCTGGTGTTCGCGGACCTTCTTCTGGTGAAACGACATGTACCCGATACTGTTTGAAGTCGGCAACTGGCCCGTCTATTCGTACGGAGTCCTGCTCGCCGCGGCCTATCTCATCGGCCTGCAGTTGGCCGTCATTCGCGCCAAGCGCGTCGGTGTGGACCCGGCCAAGGTCATGGACCTCGGCATCTACCTGATCATCGCCGCACTTGTCGGCGCGAAGCTGATGCTCATCGCCGTCGACTGGGACTACTTCCGGCAGCAACCACGGGAATTGCTCTCGCTGGTTCGGGCAGGTGGAGTCTTCTACGGCGGATTGATTGGCGCAGTGGCCGTCGGATTTTTTCTCGTCCGCCGCTACAAACTCAACATCTGGTCAACCGGCGACCTCATGGCGCCGGGCATCGCCCTCGGCCATGTGGTGGGCCGATTCGGATGCCTGCTCGCGGGATGCTGCTACGGCCGTCCAACCGATGTCCCGTGGGCCATCACCTTCACCAATCCCATCGCCAACGCCAACGTCGGCACACCACTGGGCGTCCCACTGCATCCCACACAGTTGTATGACGCCGGCGCGGAGCTGCTCATCCTCACGGTGCTGTTGTTGACCGAGCGGCGCGGCAAGCCGTTTGCGGGCCGCACTTTCTGGATGTACATCGGCCTGTATGCCATCTCGCGCTTCATCATCGAGTACTACCGCGGTGACATCCAGCGCGGCACCGTGTTTGGTGACATGTCGACGTCACAGTTTGTGTCGTTGCTGCTGGTACCTGCCGCACTCCTGATGCTGTGGTTCCTGAGTCGCCGGCCGCAGCCGACGGCCGCGTGACCGACATGGCCGGACTCACGCGGCTGGTCGCGGACGCGGCAGACGCAGGCGTCCGTCTCGACCAGTTCATCACGTCACGACTCCCCGATCTCTCCCGCTCGCAGGTCCAACGCCTGCTGCGCGACGGACGCGTCACCTCCGAGCCGCACACGGCCAAACCCGGTCTGGTGGTGACCGAGGGTTTGCGCGTCGATGTGGACGTGCCCCCTCCGCTGCCGGCCACGCCCGCAGCCGAGGATCTGCCGCTGGCCATCCTCTACGACGATGCGGACCTTGTGGTGATCAATAAGCCGGCAGGCATGGTCGTGCACCCGGCGGCCGGCCACGCGCACGGCACACTCGTCAACGCCCTCCTGCATCACGTCACGGGTTTGTCAGGTATCGGCGGCGCGGAACGGCCCGGCATCGTGCATCGACTTGACCGGGGCACGTCGGGAATCATGGTCGTGGCCAAACACGACCAGGCCCACCGGGCCCTCTCCGGGCAGTTTCATGACCGCCTGGTTCGCAAGGAATATCAGGCAGTGGTCTGGGGCGCGCCGGAAAAAGGCACGCGATATGAAGAACCCATCGGTCGCGATCCCAACAACCGGAAGAAGATGTCGAGTCGCGCACGCGGTGGCCGCTCGGCGCTGACCGATGTCATCAGCGTCGAACTCATGCGCAGCGTGGCGTTTGTCACCTTGTCGATTGGCACCGGGCGCACACACCAGATTCGCGTGCACCTGTCGGAAGCGGGGCATCCCCTGGTGGGCGACGAGTTGTACGGCGGCGTCCGCAAACGCTTGCCGCCCTATCTGGCCTCGCTGGCCAAACTCGAACGGCCCTTTCTGCATGCCGCCCGTCTGTCGTTTGCGCATCCGCGCGACGGTCGCCCGATGGACTTCACGGCGGCGCTGCCGCTCGACCTTGAGCGCGTGCTGAAGGCGATTCGGCAGGCGACGTCAGGCATTACAGGCTCGCGCTCTCGTTAAGGACTTCGTTGGATCCCTGGTAGGAGCATTGTTTTGGCAGCAGAGGTCGAGTTCAACGGTCGCGTGATCCGCGTCGAACGGGAGGACGTCGCGCTCCCCAACGGCCGCACGACGACCATCGAAGCGGTCCGCCACCGCGGCTCAGTCGTCATCCTCGCCCAGCCCACCCCGACCACCGTCATCGTCATCCACCAGTACCGGCCGGTCATCTCGAAGTGGATCTGGGAACTCCCTGCAGGAAGTCTCGATCCGGGCGAGTCGGCCGACGCCGCAGTGGTGCGCGAGTGCGAGGAAGAAACCGGGTTCACGCCTGCGCGCGTGACGCATCTGGGTTCGTGGTATCCCACGCCGGGGTTCTGTGACGAGATCATGCACTTCTACCAGTGCGACCACCTGACGACACCGATCGGACCGGTGCATCTGGACGAAGACGAACAGATCGAACCGTCCGAAATCACGCTCGATCAACTCGCCGTGATGATTGCGGATGGCCGTGTCGTGGACATGAAGACCGTCGTAGGCCTCCAGCTGCTTTCTACACGAGCGACAAGGCCTGTCGCGGCGTCGCCGGTGTCAACGCCAGCGCCAGCACCTCATTCACCTCGCTGACAAAGTGCACGGTCAGGCCGCGGCGTATCTCGTCGGTGAGATCCTCGCGCACATTGGTCTCGTTCTGCTTCGGCAAAATGACCTGGTGAATGCCATGCCTGCGAGCGGCGAGCACTTTTTCCTTGATGCCGCCAACCGGCAGGACACGTCCGGAGAGTGTGACCTCGCCGGTCATCGCAATGTCGCCCTTCACGGGACGGCCCGACAGCGCAGACGCCAGCGCCACGACCATCGTGACACCTGCAGACGGGCCATCTTTGGGAATCGCACCAGACGGCACGTGGAGGTGGATCTCCGAATCCTTGTAGAACTGGGGGTCCACCCCGAAGGTGGAGGAGTGGGCGCGGAACCACGACAGCGCAATCCGCGCTGATTCCTTCATCACGTCACCCAGCGACCCCGTCAGGGTCAGCTGGCTGCCGCCGGCCATCCGTGATGCTTCGATGAGCAGCACATCGCCGCCCACGGGCGTCCAAGCCAGACCGATCGCGACGCCGGGATCCTGAGTGCGATCGGCAAGCGCTTCGTCCAGATGCCGGGGTGCGCCGAGAAATTCCTCGACAAGTGCAGGGGTCACCAAGACGACGGCTTCGTCGCCTTCCGCTCGTCGTCGCGCCACCTTGCGGCAGACGGAGCCGATTTCGCGTTCCAGGTTTCTCACGCCCGCTTCCCGCGTGTAGCCCCGGATGATGGCCGACAGCGAATCGTCGGTGAACTGAATCTGCTCGGCGGTTAATCCGTGATTAATCACCTGGCGTGCCACGAGATGGTCTGTGGCGATCGCGAGTTTCTCGCGTTCGGTGTATCCGCCCAGCTCGATGACTTCCATGCGATCGCGCAGCGGCGCGGGAATCGTGTCGAGTACGTTGGCCGTCGTGATGAACAGGACCTCCGAGAGGTCAAACGGCACATCAAGGTAATGGTCGCGGAAGGCGTTGTTCTGCTCCGGGTCAAGCACCTCGAGCAACGCCGAGGCGGGATCGCCCCGGAAGTCGTGGCCGAGTTTGTCGATCTCGTCGAGGATGAACACCGGATTGCGCACGCCGGCGCGGCGCAGCCCCTGAATGATCTGACCGGGCAACGCGCCGACATAGGTGCGACGATGGCCGCGGATCTCGGCTTCGTCGCGCATGCCGCCCAGCGACACGCGCACAAATTTCCGGCCAATCGAATTCGCGATTGAACGCGCCAGTGAGGTCTTGCCGACACCGGGAGGACCGGTAAAACAGAGAATCGGTCCCTTGACGTCAGGCTTCAGTTTGCGAACGGCGAGGTACTCGAGAATTCGATCCTTCACTCGTTCAAGACCTGAGTGATCGGCGTCGAGTGTGGCCTTGGTGTGCGGCAAGTCGATCACTTCCGCGCTCCGTTCCGACCACGGCACGGTCACCAGCCAGTCGATGTAGGTCCGAGAGACGGTATATTCAGCCGCGGCAGGGGGCATCTTGGCGAGGCGGTCAAGCTCTCGGCGCGCGTCTTTCTTGACATCATCCGGCATGCCGGCGGCCTCAATCTTGGCGGCGAGTTCGTCGATCTCTTTGGCTTGATCGTCGCCTTCACCCAGCTCGCGCTGAATAGCCTTCATCTGCTCGCGCAGAAAATATTCCCGCTGGTTCTTGCCGACTTCCGATTCCACCTGCGACTGGATCTTCGAGCCGACCTCGAGGACCTCCAATTCCTTGGTGAGCACGCGGTTGAGCCGGTCCATGCGTTCGCGCACATCGGCCGTGTCGAGCAATTCCTGTTTGACGGCGGTGGTGACGGTGCTCAGGCTGGAGGCGATGAAGTCGGCCAGACGCCCTGGCTCGGCGATGTTCGAAACAAGCGTCGAGAGGTCCTCGGACAGAACCGGCGACAGCTGGACGATCTGCTGAAAATTGGTGCGAATGTTCCTCACCAAGGCATCGGTTTCCACATCGTCCGGGCCAGCCACGATATCGGGCACCTCGCTGATGGTGCCTTTCAGGTAGGGCGTTGTGGTGGTGAGCTGGTCGAGGCGGATGCGCGCCAGTCCCTGGACAATCAGTCGCAGACTCCCGTCAGGGAGCTTGAACATCTTGTGAATATGCGCAAAGGTGCCCGTTGGACACAGACCGTCGTGGCCAGGCTCTTCGTCGCCGGCATTTTTCTGCGTAAAGACGGCAATCTGCTTGTCGCCCGCGATCGCATCGTCGATCAGTGCGACCGAACTTTCCCTCGCCACTGCCAGCGGCATGAAGGAGTTGGGAAACAACACCGTGTCGCGCAGCGGAAGAACCGGCAACTCTGCCGGCACAGTTTCTGACATCGCTCGACCTTCCCAAAAAAGCACAGGCCCCGCCTTGACGGCGGAGCCTGTGGAGTATCACGCCGAGGCGCAGCTTAGCTCATGTCGAGCATCAGGCCGGACGGCCGACGCTGTGACATCGCGCGTTCACGGCGCTGGGCTACTTCGCGCGCTTCTTCACAGTCCTTGCAGCGAACCGCAAACGGCAGCGCGCGCAGGCGACGCTCGGCGATTTCGTCGCCGCACTCGAAGCAATCGCCGAACTGGCCGCTTTCCAGTCGCGCCAGCGCTTCCTCAATCCGATGCAGCGTTTCCGACTTCATCTGGATCAGGGCAAATTCAATGTCGTCCTGGATATCCGCTTCGGAACTCTCGGCCGCATCGAGGACGCCCTGCCCCTCACCGGTTCCGCCTTCTGCACGCACGTCACGCATCTTCTCCTGCACCTGCGCCAAAATCTCGCGCCGACGCTCTTCAAGAATCCGCTTTAAGTCGACGTACCGCTGACGCGTCGAGTCCGATTTGATGGCCTTGGAGGCCGTCTTCCGTGGGGTCGTGTTCGCCTTCATATGTGCTCCCTTCCTGCCGCTATACCGCTTGTCACGCTAAAAGCCTGCAAACAAAATGCCAAGTTTAGCCCAATTTCAGCTCCCGGGCAAAGACTCCGAACCGTCCTCACGAATACCTACGCAAGCGGACGGTCATTGGATGCCGGACCGAGTCTGAGGTTTCGATGTAACTGCTAGAACAAAAAAGGGTTACATCGTGAATTCCAGTCAAGGCCGCCGTGGGCCCCTGGTGGTTGCAGCATTAGACGGCAGGGGTCGTTGAAATGGTTCTCCGAGAAAGGAGACGGTATTTGTCACCGACCGATGACGCCTTCACAGGTAAGAGCTGCTATACTTTCGGGTTTGGAGAGCTAGCATTATGGCCAAGCAGTGTGAAGTTTGTGGCAAGAAGCCGGTGGTCGGACGCCAGGCCAGCCACGCAAATAACGTGACCGCCCGTCGTTTTGAACCCAATCTGCAGAAGATTCGCGCAGTGATGGATGGCGCCCGGCGCCGCGTCCGGGTGTGCACCCGTTGCATCCGGTCGAACAAGGTCGTCAAGGCCGCGTAACAACCGTGCCGACGCCTCTCGTTCAGGTCTCAACACCGGAAGCCCCGGCGGCCATCGGCCCTTACAGCCAGGCCATTAAAGCCGGGGATTTCCTGTTTGCCTCTGGGCAGATTCCTCTCGACCCGACCTCCGGGACCATTACCGAGGGCGGTATCACCGCGCAGACGCACCAGGTGCTCCAGAATATGGGGCACGTCCTGAAGGCGGCTGGCGTGTCATTCGATCGCGTGGTGAAAACCACGGTCTATCTGGCGGACATGGCCGACTTTGGCGCGATGAACGAGGTCTACGCGGGCTACTTCTTAACCCCCGCCCCCGCGCGCGCCACCATTCAGGCCGCCGGCCTGCCCCGTAACGTCCTCGTCGAAATCGACGTCGTCGCCTACCTGAAATAACGACCTCTGAGGTCGTTTTTACCGACTCGTCCGCTCCACTGCCAACACCCCTTCAATCGCCTTCACACTCTTCATCACGCGGTCGAGGTGTTTGAGATCCGTGATCTCGACCGCCATGCGAATCGAGCCGCGCGCGTCGGCATCGGTCGTGGCCTCGACGTCGCGAATGTTGGTGTTGATCGCCGCAATCTTGGTGGTCAAGTCGGCCAGAATGCCGCGACGATCGGCGACGTGAATCTTGAGCCGCACGACGTACGGCGCTGCGTCGACACCACTATCCCACTCCACCTCAATGCGACGCTCGGGATCGTAGAGCAGGTTCACCACATTGTGACACTGCGCCGAGTGCACTGACACGCCCTTGCCACGCGTGATGTAGCCGACAATGCGCTCGCCGCGAATCGGATTGCAGCAGCGCGCGCGGAAGACCATGACGTCGTCGATGCCCTTGACCTTGATCTTGGCCTCGCCCGAGCCAAGCACTCGCTTCACCACGCTGGCGATCGCGCCGTCGGGTGGTCGTTCGTTGAGCGCGTCTGCCCCTGCCAGCTTGGCCAGGACCGCGCGCACAGTCACCTTGCCGTAGCCGATGGCGGCATACAAATCGTCCAGGCGTTGCGCGCCAAAATCCAGGCCGACCTTGGCGAGCGCCTCGGGGTCGAGCAGCGCCTTGTCGATGGTGTACTTGCGAGCGTCCCTGTCGAAGAGCCGCTTGCCCAGCTCGATGCTGCGCACCTTTTCCTGCGTCTGGATGAAGTGCTTGATCTTGTTTCGCGCACGCGACGTCTGCACGAACGTGAGCCAGTCACGGCTCGGGGTGTGCGCCGCCTGCGTCAGAATCTCGACGATGTCGCCGTTGGACAAACGCGTGCGAAGCGGTACCATGCG
>JBKJTD010000156.1:0-10442 GCA_046590915.1 Vicinamibacterales bacterium | reverse complement strand
TGCTGCCTCCCGTAGGAGTCTGGACCGTGTCTCAGTTCCAGTGTGTCCGTCCGCCCTCTCAGGCCGGATACCGATCGGAGCCTTGGTGAGCCGTTACCTCACCAACTAGCTAATCGGGCGCGGGCCCCTCTCCAAGCGCCAGGTCTTGCGATCCCCGGCTTTGATCTCCGTGTATCCAAACACGGGATGTCATGCGGTATTAGCCCTCCTTTCGGAAGGTTATCCCCCACTCTGAGGTAGGTCGCCCACGTGTTACTCACCCGTTTGCCACTCTACTAATGGATTGCTCCACTTTCGCGTTCGACTTGCATGTGTTAGGCACGCCGCCAGCGTTGATTCTGAGCCAGGATCAAACTCTCAAGTTAAATGCATTGTCCTTCCACTCCTTGCGAAGCAGTCGGTGCAACTGTCTAACCCAAGTCAGCCTGTTGAATTGGCTCTCGGATTGTCTTTGTCAAGTAAAGGTGGTTCGCTGCGCTGATTCTTGCGAATCCCGCTTAGCGCCACCCGCTGATACTCGACGGGTTGTGTGCTTGCACGTTCTATCTAGTTTTCAAAGAACCGAGTCTCTTTGTCTTCCGCCCCCCTGCGACATCGGTTGTCGTCAGGCGAACCTTTCAAGACTATCTCTCGCTTCCGAAGGTGTCAACTGAAAAGTTGCGTTGCCGCTTCTTTTTTGCTGCCGGACGTCTTTGGAATTTCTTCCGCCGACGCTCCGCCTGACCCGGGGTCTTCACCGCAAATTCAGTCCGCTAGGACCGAGGGGCTTGCCACTTTCAGAAGTTCAAAAGGGCTGAAGGTCGTTCAGGCACCACCCGCGCTCTGCCAGAGTCTGACGTTCACTCCCCGGCAGCGCCATCAGTGACGCTCAAGACTTCCCAGTCTAGGTACGTACACGCGGGATGTCAACAGCTGTACTCATTCTCAGCACTTTTTTTCTATTTTTTCCGCGCAGACCGGCGCACGGCGGCCCTGGTGGCCCTTTCCAGCACCCGATCCAGGGAATCACGCGCTTCCCGCACAGCCACCAGTGGATCCGCCCCCAAGCGGGGATACGGCTCCCGCCCACCCGCGGGGCCAAACAATTCCCCAATGTCTAGGCCAAATCCCTGCGCCAGGCGCCCCAGCGAGTCCAGAGACGGGCTCTTTTGCCCGCGCTCCACCTCACCAATAAACTTGTAGGTCAACCCAGACCGCGCGCCGAGCTCTTCCTGGCTCCAGCCACGCTGCGCCCGCAGTTCAATGATTCGTTCCGCCACCCGCCGACGCACTGCATCCACGTCGTCGAGTATTCAAGTGGCGATTGATGGACAAAACCCCCTATTAGTCCCGCCCCATTGACACCTATAAGTGCTACCGTCGTCTGCTGTGCTGCAGCGACTCACGATCCGGATGGAGTTCCCGCCGCGACGCCGACCAGCGCCACAGCGCGACGCCCAACGCGGAGCACACTTGTCCCCGGAGCCTCAAAGGCCGCACGCGGATCCGTTACTTTTATCTCTCCCAGACGGACCGCGCCCTCCTGAATCTTGCGCGTCGCCTCACTGTTGGACGCCGCCAGCCCCGCAAGTACCAACACCTGCGTCCAACGGGTGCCGAGTGGAATCTCGAATGACTCCAGCGCGTCGACGTTCACCTCGTTCCGAGTAAACCGCGCGTCAAACGCGTCTGCGGCTTCCTTCGCCGCCTCGACGCCGTGAAAGTCGGCGACGATGCGGCGCGCGAGTTCGGTCTTGGCTGCTTTCGGATGTTCCTCACCAGCCGCCACCCGTGCACGACGCGCGGCCACTTGGGCCTCGGTGTCGTCAGTGAGCAGCAGGTAGTACCGCCACATCAACTCGTCGCTCACCGACATGACCTTGCCGAACATCTCCGAGGGCGCGTCAGTCACACCAATGTAGTTGCCCAGGCTCTTGGACATCTTCTCGACGCCGTCCAGCCCTTCAAGCAGCGGCGTGGTCATGACCACCTGGGCCTCGAGTCCGTAGCCGGGCATCAAGTCGCGACCGACGTTGAGATTAAAGAGCTGGTCAGTTCCGCCGAGCTCGACGTCGGCCTTCAGAAACACCGAGTCGTACGCTTGCGCCAGCGGATACAGAAACTCGTGAATCGCGATGGGTTTGCCCGCGTCAAAACGTTGTCGAAAGTCGCGGCGCTCGATCATCTGCGCGACGTTGTACCGCGCGGCGAGACGCACCAGGCCCTCAGCTCCGAGTGCGCCGAGCCATCGTTCGTTGAAGTCCACCACGGTCTTCTCGCGGTCGAGGATCTTGAAGACCTGGGCCTTGTACGTCTCCGCGTTGGCCGCGATGTCTTCACGCGTGAGAGGGGGGCGTGTCTTTGAACGGCCGGTCGGATCTCCGATAAGGCCCGTGAAGTCTCCGATGACAAAGATCACACGGTGGCCCAGATCCTGGAAGTGCTTCATCTTGCGAAGCAGCACTGTGTGGCCCAGATGAAGGTCCGGCGCGGTTGGATCAAATCCCACTTTCACCGTCAGCGGCACGCCAGTCGTCGCCGCACGCTCCAGCTTCGCCTTCAGCTCGCCGGCCCGGACCACGTCGACGCACCCCTTGGTGAGGTAGGCCAGCTGTTCTTCGATACTCAAAACCATGTCAGTCCTTACTTGTCCTCAAAAACAACTCGACGACCGTCGATGCGCCAGCCGCCCCGGGCGACCTTGTGAATTGCGCGAGGAAATACGCGATGTTCCTCGACAAGAATGCGGGCGCTCAACGACTCGACCGTGTCCCCCTCATGTACGGGCACGATGACCTGTTCAATGATGGGGCCGGCATCCAACTCGGCCGTCACAAAATGCACCGTCACGCCCGACACCTTCACACCATGCGCCAGCGCCTGCCCCTGCGCGCCCACACCGGGAAACGCCGGCAACAGTGACGGGTGCACGTTCAGAACCGCATTCGGAAACGCGCTGCAGAAGGTGAATCCCAAGACACGCATGAACCCGGCCAGGCAGACCAGACGCGCTCCGCGCTCGCGCACTGCTGAGACGAGTGCGGCGTCGTAGGCCTCGCGGCTTCGGAAGTCGCGATGCGGCAGTAACAGCGTCTCAAGCCCCCGCCCGCGAGCCCACTCAAGTCCCGGGGCCTCGGCGCGATTGGAGATCACCACACACACCGTGGCGTCGAGCGTACCGGCCTCAATCGCCTGCACGATCGCCTGCATGTTGCTGCCGCGACCGGAGATGAGAATCGCGATGGGAGTCGGGGGTGTGGTCACTCGGGCACCATATTTGCTATTGGTCGGGACACTATGCCCAGACATTCTCGATCATCTCGTGCACCGAGTGGGTTTCTCCTTGAAGCGACGACCACTGCGATGGTCCCGATTTTCACTCTGCCCTCCCACTATCGCGCCTTGCAGCACCACCTCAAAGAGGCCTTCGGCACGCACCCTCTGAAACTCATCGCCTACAGTCTGATGCCGAATCACTGGCAACTCATCGTGGGCCAAACAGACCCGGCGCGGCTGAATCGTTACCTCGCCCGGGTCACAAGTGCCCAACACGTCGGACGACACGACGAGTGGTTTGCCGCCGCTGAGCCGCTCGGGACGGTCGCCGACCTGCTCCGCGCCGCGAGGGACGCCGAGCGGGAGGCGCTGCGCGGGGGATTGGTACGTCGGGCTCAGGACTGGCCCTGGAACAGTTTGAGTGAACGCTTGCAGCCCACCGGCCGACTCGATGTGACACCTGCTCCATTTCTGGCCTCGCAGGCGTGGGTGGACTTTGTGAACTCGCCACAAACGGAGGACCAGACCTCGCGCGTGAGGGCCCGACGGCCAGCCGCCGTCGTGCCCTGGCCGAGCTTGCAACGTGACTATTGAACGTCGCCCAGGCGCCAGGCGGCCTCGCCAGCCCCGTGGAGGCTGCCCAGGAGCGCGTCTGCGTGGTCCGCTGCGCAGACCAGCACCATCCCCACGCCCATGTTGAACGCCCGGAACATCTCCTCGTCGGCGATACCGCCGGCGCGCTGGAGCCATGCGAAGAGAGTCGGCACTTCCCAGCTGGTACGGTCGACGTTAGGCGTGCGGCCTTCGGGCATCGTGCGTGGAAGGTTCTCGGTGAGTCCTCCACCAGTGACATGCGCCATCCCCTTGATCCACCCCTTGTCCAGGAGTGGCGCAACAAGGTGCCAGTACGACCGGTGCGTACGAAGCAGCGCGGTGCCGATGGACTCACCCAGCTCGGGCACTACAGTGTTCACTGTCAGGCCCAGATGCTCGAACACGATCTGCCGGGCCAGCGAATATCCGTTGGTGTGCAGACCGGACGACGGCAGACCAATCAACACGTCGCCGGCAACGATCGCACTGCCATCGATGACCTTGGCCTTCGGCACGACCCCGACGATGAAACCGGCGACGTCGTATTCGCCGTCTGCGTAGAAGCCGGGCATCTCGGCGGTCTCACCACCAAGCAGCGCACATCCATTCGCCCTGCAGCCTTCGGCGACGCCCCGGACGATCTGCTCCGCCACATCGGGCGACAACCGGCCCGTGGCGAGGTAGTCGAGAAAAAACAGTGGCCGCGCGCCTTGCACAAGAATATCGTTCACGCAGTGATTGACCAGATCGACACCGATGGAATCGTGGGTGCCGGTCATGAACGCAACCTTGAGTTTGGTACCGACGCCGTCGGCAGACGCCACAAGCACCGGATCACTGATGCCACCGTCCAGGGCAAAGAGCCCGCCAAACGATCCGATGCCTGACAGCACACCAGGCGTGTACGTAGACTGCGCCATCTGCTTGATGCGCCGTACCACCTCATTGCCCGCGTCGATATCGACGCCCGACTGCCGGTAATCCACCACGTCTAGAACTCCAGCTTGTCGATGAGCGCCTGCGCCACGGCACGGCGCGGCGAACCTTCCGGGGCTGCCCAGTAGGCTTTCCGGATTTGAGTGAAAAATCGTTCTTCTTCGAAGTCTTCCGACAACATGTCGAACGCGTCGCGCAGCACTTCAATAGCGCGATCGCGGTTCGCACGCGATTCCAGGCCGTCAAGAATTGCCATCGGGTTGCGCAGGGCCACCTGGCCAACCGCCAGCGCGAGTGCTGCTCGCGCCGGGTCCAATGAGGGTTCGGCGACGTCTAGAAGCGCACGCAGGGCTGTCGTTGAGCCTCGCGCGGCGAGTGCCGCGAGTGAGAAGGCGGCGCTGCGCAGGAGGGGTTGATACTGTGTGTCCGAGGCCGCCACGACCAGCGTGCGACGCAGATAGTCCTCATGCGGGCCACACGCCGCGGTGATCAGACACGTGGCCGCGGCGATTGATGGCTGAGCGTCCCTGGGGGCCGATTTCTGCAGTGCGGCCAGCGTCGGCAACTGGCTCTTGTCGCCGATTTTGCCGAGCGCGGTGATGGCGTCATCCTGTAGCGGGCCGTCGAGTTTGGCGACCTCCGCGATGATCGGCGCCGCCCAGGCTGCGCGGTAGTCACCGAGCGCTTCAATGAGCGAGCCTCGGAAATAATCTTCACCGTGGGTGATGAGCGGCGAGACCGCCGCGCGCACTGCAGGATCGGCGTGTGACGCGGCCAGCGCGCGCGTGAGCGCGGGCCGCACAAACTCCGACTGTTCCTTCTCGAGCGCCTGAATCATGGCGGGAAACAAATCAGTGGCGGGATTACGCTCGAACCACGCGTACACCACCGCACGAATACGGTCGTTGGGATCCGCGATCAGCGCTCGCATGGTGACGGTGGCCGTCGCCTCGCCAAACCCTGCCAGCAGCACCAGCGCCCGATACCTGACATACCCGTCTTTGTGCGAACGGGCCGCCGCTGCCAAGGCAGGAATCGCCTCTGCCGGAGTGGCACGTCTGACGGTGCGTGCCGCTGCGGTGCGCGTCGGAAAGTCAAACGACACCAGTTGGTCAATCGCCGTCGCGAGCGACTGGGACTGCGGTGTCGCGGAAAGCGGCAGGCTGACCGCCGTGAGAAGCAACAGAGTCGTGGTTATGCGTTTCATGTGGCCAGTTTCAGCGCGAGTTGCAGATACGCCGCTTCATTGCGGGGGAACGCCACCGGGTACTCCCCGGTGTAGCAGGATGTGCAGTACGACTTGCGCTGCGGGCCCACGGCCGACAGCAGTCCGTCCAGTGAGAGATATCCGAGACTGTCAGCGCCAATGTACTTGCGGACTTCCTCGAGAGAATGCGTCGCCGCGATGAGTTCCGACCGCTGGGGGGTGTCCACACCGTAAAAACATGGCGAAATCGTGGGCGGGCAACTGATGCGCATGTGCACTTCGGTTGCCCCGGCGGCACGAACCATCTTGACGATCTTGCGGCTGGTCGTGCCACGCACGATCGAGTCGTCGACCAGCACGACACGACGCCCGGCGAGAATGCTCTTCACCGGGTTGAGTTTCACTCGGACCCCGAAGTGGCGAATGGACTGCTGCGGTTCGATGAACGTCCGGCCCACGTAGTGGTTCCGGATGAGTCCCATTTGCAGCGGCAGGTTCGACGCAAACGCAAACCCCGTCGCCGCGCACACGCCCGAGTCGGGAATCGGCACGACGACGTCGGCGTCGGCCGGCTGCTCGGCGGCCAACTGACGCCCGAAAGCCGTGCGCACCTCGTTGACACTTTCGCCGAAGACGTACGAGTCCGGACGAGCGAAATACACGTGCTCGAAGATGCAGTGCGCCTTGGCCGCCTGTGCAAACGGCTTGATCGACTGCACACCATCCTTGCTGATGATCAACACTTCACCCGGCTCGATGTCGCGCACCCAGGTGGCGTCAATCAGATCGAGCGCGCACGTTTCGGAGCAGACGATGTAGGCGTCGCCGAGCCGGCCAAGCGTCAACGGCCTGAACCCGTGCGGATCGCGCGCGGCGATGAGTTTGTCCTTGGTCAGCCACACCAGTGAAAAGGCACCCTGTGCCTGCGTGATGGCTTCCACCAACGCCGCATCAGGCGTTCCCGCCTTTGACCGCGCATACAGGTGCAGGAGCACCTCGGTGTCGCTGGTCGTCTGGAAGATCGACCCCGACTGCACCAGTGCGTGGCGAAGTTCGTCGGCGTTGACAAGGTTGCCGTTATGGCCGATCGCAATCTCGCCGTGTGTGCAGTCGATTTGGATAGGCTGCGCGTTTTTCAGGCCGCTCTCACCGGCCGTGGAATACCGGACGTGACCAATCGCGCTTGTCCCGGCCAACTTCTCGAGCGCCGCCTCATCAAAGGCGTCCGCCACATACCCCATCGACTTGTGCAGACGCAGTCGTGTCCCGTCCGAGCTGCTGATGCCGACGCTCTCCTGTCCGCGATGCTGCAGCGCGTACAACCCGAGGTAGGTCAGATTGGCCGCCTCGGGGTGCCCGAAGATGCCGAAGATGCCGCACTCTTCACGGAACTTGTCGTTCATTGGACCCCACCACCAAACACACGGGCAAAGATGGCGTCCACGTTGCGCAACTGCGCGCCGAGGTCAAACGCTTCCTCAATCACGTCGGCCGGCAGCACGCGAGTGATGTCGGCATCAGCCAGGAGCAGCGGCTTGAAGTCCACCCGCTCGTTGAAAGACCGCATGGCGTTGCGCTGCACCCACGCGTAGGCGTCTTCACGCGAGACACCGCGACGCGCGAGCTCCAGCAGCACGCTGCCCGAAAACACCACGCCGCGTGAGCGTTTCAGGTTTTCGACCATGCGATCGGGATACACGACCATGCCGGCCACGACGCGCGTAAACCGCCGCAGCATGTGATCAAGCGCAATGAAGCTGTCTGGCAGAATCACGCGCTCCACCGACGAGTGCGAGATGT
The DNA here is from genome assembly GCA_046590915.1 of Vicinamibacterales bacterium. Classification (GTDB taxonomy): domain Bacteria; phylum Acidobacteriota; class Vicinamibacteria; order Vicinamibacterales; family SCN-69-37; genus SYFT01. The sequence goes on along the minus strand of JBKJTD010000156.1, from coordinate 2,650 downwards.
CGCGTTCGTGCCAGAGCGCCACATTCTCGAGTGCGGCCATCGCGTTGCCCCGGATCAGACGCGCCAGACCGACAATCTGCTCGCAGGCGATCGGATTTCGCTTGTGCGGCATCGCCGAGGAGCCTTTCTGGCCCTTCGCAAACGGTTCTTCCACTTCACCGATTTCCGTTTTCTGCAGTCCCCGCACTTCGAGCGCAAACTTCTCCAGCGACGCGGCAAGAATCGCGAGCGTCGTCACCAGTTCCGCATGGCGATCCCGCTGAATGACCTGCGACGAGACCGGCGCGGCCGTCAATCCGAGGCGCGCGCAGACGGCCGCTTCGATGCCGGGATCGAGGTGGGCAAACACGCCGACCGCCCCGGACAATTTGCCGACCGACACCGCTTCACGTGCGCGGACGATGCGCTCGCGCGCGCGGCCGATTTCGGCGTACCAGAGCGCGAGTTTCACGCCAAACGTCATCAACTCGGCGTGCACACCGTGCGTGCGTCCGATCATCGGGGTGTGTTTGTGCTCCTGTGCCCTGATGCGCACGGCGTCGGCCAGGGCATCGATGCGCGTCAGCAGCAGGTCACAGGCCGCACGCATCTGCAGCGCGAGCCCGGTGTCGAGGACGTCTGACGAGGTCAGACCGAAATGCAGCCAGCGCGCGGCGGGGCCTACTTTTTCAGCGACCGCCGTCGTGAACGCAATGACGTCGTGCTGCGTGACCTGTTCAATTTCCTCGATCCGCGCGATGTCGAACGCCGCCTTCTCGTGCAACGTCTGTGCGTCCTCGCGAGGGACCACGCCGGTCTCAGCCAACGCATCGGTCGCGGCGAGTTCCACCTCAAGCCACGCGTCATAGCGGCGTTGTTCACTCCAGATGCCCCCCATCTCGGGATGGGTGTAACGCGCAATCATGCGGATGCTCCTGCGGCAATCGACGACGGACCGAGCACAAAATGTGAGGCCGACAACATCGGCGTCTCCTCAGGTCCGACCACACTGGCGGTGATCGCACCGTCCTGAAAGACATCACCGGCCACGCGCAAAATGTCTTCCGCGCTCACCGACTCGATATTCGCCAGAATCTGATCAAAGGTCGTCTGCCGGCCAAAACACATTTCCTGGCGCGCCAGGTGTGACATGCGGCTCGACGTGTTCTCCAGACCCAGCATCACACTGCCCTTGAGGTGATCCTTCGCGCGGCGCAGTTCATCGGCGGGCACAGGCTCCTGCCGCAGCGTGTGGAATTCCGCGAGCGTCAGCGCGACGACCTCTTCCACCTTGTCGGCGGCGCAGCCCGCGTAGACCGACAACATGCCGGTATCGCTGTAGGTCGCGAGGTTGGAGAACACCGAATACGCCAGACCGCGATCTTCACGGATGTGCTGGAACAGGCGCGAACTGAGCGAACCGCCCAGGATGGTGTTGAGCACCAGCGCGGCATGACGATCGACATGCACCTGGCTGATGGTCGTGGTGCCGAGGCACACGTGACTTTGCTCAATATCCTTCTGGCGAGTCACCAGCCCGGGCGTCACGCGCGGGGGCGCGGACACATCGGTGTCACGCGTGGGCTGCAGGGATTCAAACGCCCGCGCGACGGCGTCGCGCAACGCGTCATGCTCCAGACGACCGGCCGCGGCGACCACCAGGTTCGGTGCGACATAGGTCTGCTCAAAAAACTTGCGCAGCCGATCGGAGGAAAGCGCCGAGACGGTTTCGGCCGTGCCCAGAATGGGTCGTCCCAACGGATGGTTGGCCCAGAACTGCTGCGCGAACAGCTCGTGGACGAGGTCGTCGGGTGTGTCCTCGACCATCTTGATTTCTTCGAGCACCACGCCCTGCTCGCGCACGATTTCTTCCGGCGCGAGCGCCGGCCGCAACAACATGTCGCTCAGCAGGTCGAGCGCGACGGGCAGGTGTTCGTCCAGGACTTTGATGTAGTACCCGGCGTACTCCTTCGACGTGAACGCATCGACTTGACCGCCAATCGAATCAATCTGCTGCGCGAGGTCACGGGCCGACCGCGTATGGGTGCCCTTGAAGAGCATGTGCTCCACAAAATGGGCGATGCCGCTGTCGGCATCGGACTCGTGTCGGGAGCCGCGGGTCAGCCAGACGCCAATGGCCGCCGACCGCACATGCGGAATGCTTTCGGTCACCAGCCGGAGGCCCGACGGAAGTGTCTCCGCCCTCACCACGGCTGGAAACCAATGCAACCGGGTAAACCAATGAAACCGGATAAGTTGTTCACTGTCTTGAAGTTACAGGAGTAAATCAAGTTCGAAATGATACCATGATGCCTGTCGTGGAACAAGGCTCCGCCGTGCAGATTCCGAAGGATTTTTCCGAGTTGGAGCGTTCCGACCTCGAGGCGGCAGCGCAAGCCCTTGGTTTGCCTGCGTTTCGGGGCCGCCAGCTCTTTCAGTGGATCCACCAGCGCGATGTGACCAACTTTGAGGCGATGACCGACCTGCCTGCCTCGGTTCGCGCACACCTGGCGGCACACGCCTCGGTTTCCGAGCCTGGACTGGAAACCAAACAGGTCTCGTCGGACGGCACCACCAAATTTCTCCTGAAGCTCGCTGACGGCCGCCGCATCGAGGCGGTCTACATCCCGGATACCCCCAACCAGACCTTCTGCATCTCCACTCAGGTCGG
>JBKJTD010000101.1:0-6643 GCA_046590915.1 Vicinamibacterales bacterium | reverse complement strand
ATGGGCGGTCAAAGACGCCGTCGAGCAAGCTGGCATCTTCGACGGTGACAGCCCCGTCGGGAGTCACGACCGTGGCCACCATGGGCGGCGTCTGCGAGTCACCAAAGGGAAGCATGTGGCTCAGTTCCATTGTCACGACGCCAATCATCAGGCCGGCGGCGGCTGCGGCCAACAGCCAACCCGGGCTGCCTCGTCGCCCCGCCTGTGCATCCCGCGCGAGCGGAGCCGCCGCAGGGAAGCTGATGACTTTTGACGGGCGATCGAGCTGGGCGAGGCGGGTGAGCACCGCATCGCGCTGTGTGGCCAGACGGTCGTCGGAGAACATCGCATCGGCATCGGCTCGACCGATGGCCTGCACGTCTTCGAGCCACCGGCTCATGTCCAGCGCGCGGCTGGCACATTCGTCACAGGCATCGAGATGCGCCGGACGGACCCCAGTGGTCCAGACATCGACCAATGCGTCTTCAGAAAGATGCCCGCGTCGAAAAACGACGTCAGCGAGACCCATGACGAACCCTGCCTTTCACTACTGCTGTTGCCGCTCCGGCGCTTGTCGCGGTGGCCTCACTGCCCGGAGCGAGCAGGGTGCGCAGCCGGCGAATGGCCCGGAATAAATGCACGCGGACGGTGGACTCGTTCAGGCCCGTCACGGCGCTGACTTCCCGAGAGGTCCGTCCTTCAAAATGACTCAACACAAACACCAGCCGCTGGCGTTCGGGCAACTCGACCATGGCTGCCTTCAACCGGCGCCGACGCTCGTTGTGGAGCAGGCGGGCTTCCGGGCTGGGACTGCGCGAGGGAAGATTCTCGGTCGGGTCACGTTCCTCGCCGTTGGCATCAATGGTCGGACGGGCAATCCAGCGTTCCCGTCGCCGCTTGGCCTTGATGCGGTCCAGGCAGCCATTGATCAGGATGCGGGTGAACCAGACCTCAAAGGGCAGCTCTTCGCGGAACGTGCCCAGGTGCGTGTAGGCCTTCACGAAGGCGTCCTGCACCGCTTCATCCGCGTCGGCCGAATCTCGCACGTAGTGGTACGCGATGCGCACTGCCCGGCGCTGATGTCGTTCCACCAGTTCGGCATACCGCTCGCGGGCAGCATCCAGCCGTCCGGCGGCTTGCATCGCCTTGACGTCTATCGCCACTCGCGTATCGGCTTCCCGAGAGGTCTCACTGGCCATGGGCTAACAAAGGATACGTCTAGAGAATACCGTTGTTTACAGGGGGTCCAGGGGTCCAAGAGGTCCAAGGGTGGAGGCCGACGCTTCAGCTTGGACGGCTGAGGCGCGCGCCGGGGAAATAGTGCTCGAGGATCTCGGCGAGCGAATCGCCCCGGCGGGCGCGGGCGATGGCCCCAACCTGACACAAGCCGACGCCGTGGCCGAACCCGGATCCGACGAGTCGGAACCCCGCCGGTGTTTTGTGGATGGTGAACCGAGTGCTCATCAGTGCCCGCACGCCGCGCGCGGCGGTCACGACGGTGCGCAGGACATCTCCAGAGACCACGCGTTCGCGTGCGCCAAACAGTCGAAGGGAGGTGACCCGGTTGCCCGGGCCCGTGGCGGAGACCTCCATCGAGCGGAGCACGGCGCCAACTGACGTGCGGGGATCGCCATTGAGCAAGGTGCGCCACTCGGCCTCGCTGGCCTCAAAGTTCCAGGAGCGATGCGTCAGTCCGGGCACGTTGTCTTCCCGGGCCGGCAGATAGGCGTGGTCGATGCCGCGCCATGCGGCCACCGGCGTTGTGGTGTGGCCCCCGCAGTCTGCATGAAAGAGCGCATCAATGGTTGTGCTCCCGATCTGCAGCATCTGGCCCCGCGTGCGGGCGACCGCCGCCTCGGCCGTCGTTGAGAACGACGACGTCCTGATGCGATCGGGTTGATAGACCTGGCAGTGCGTCGTGTCGCACAGGTCAAACCCCTGAGCGGCATGTCGCTGCCGGTGCGTCATCGCGTAGGTTCGCGCAATGACTGCCTGCACTTCGTACACCCGGGCCGCTGCCGCCGCAGCCACCCCGGTCGGCGTGACTTCAGAGAGGGCGGCACCCAGGACATACCGTTCCAGCGGCACCGACACGATGCGGCCGGCCGCGCGCACGCGGAGCGCGACCCCTTCTGGAATCTCGATCTCGCCGGGCAGCCTCGCCCGGCCTGGGGCGCATCCGGCTGCCACGGTCACCGCCGTCAGGGCAACAAGAACGGCGCACACCCGGGCGATTCCATTTTCGCGAATCGTCATTTCGTCGTATTTTAGTTTGGCCGCCCCCCAGGTTTCCGGAACGTTGCCAGTGAATGTGACATTCGACGCTGTGTTGGTCGTTGACGATGACCCCTTTGTGCTGGGGATGCTGACGCACGTGGGCAAGGCGCGAGGGCTGGACGTGGTCGGCGCGCAGTCGAGCGATGATGCCATCGCCCTGCTTGTCGTGCGGCGGTTCGGCGTCGTCGTCGTGGACCTTCGCCTCGGCACAGGGTCTGGTCTGGACGTCATCAAGGCGTTGCGCGATCACGACACCACAGCCGAGGCGATTGTGATTTCGGCCGATCGGCGGCTGTCGAGTGCGCTGGAAAGTTACGCCGAGAACATCTTTGCGTTTGTTCCAAAACCTTTTGACCCCGACCAGCTGTTTGCCACGGTTGATCGGGCCTTGGAGCGGAGGCGTGGCGCCGTCGAACGGCAGCGCCTGACCTGGGAACTGCGGCTGCTCAACGAGGTGGCGCGTGCCGTGTCGTCGTCGATTGAGATCAGCGAGGCTCTTCAGTTGGGTCTCGACCGCGTGGCGGAGGTCTTCGAGATCCGCTGGGCGGTGCTGCGCCTCAAGCCACTCGATGGCGGGCCTCTTGTGGTGCGGGCGGTGCACGGTGCGCCGCTGGAGCTTGCGACGCGGATTTACGGGTCGCGGGCCGAGTGGCCATCTGATGCGGCCATGATCGACCACCAACCGGTCCGGCGCGCCGACATTCCGGCGGCCGATCGGGACGTCATGGGCGAGCAGTATCCACTGCGCAGCGCGCTGTCGGTACCGGTGCTGGCCGGTGAGGAAGCGCTCGGGGTGCTGACGGTTGTGTCCGACGTCGTCGATCGGTTCGATCATGAGGACGAACGTGTGCTGATGACCATCGGCCGGCAGTTCGGCGTGGCCGCAGCCAATGGTCAACTGTACGAACGGGTCTACCGGGCCAAGGTGCAATGGGAACGGACGTTTGACGCGATCAGCGATCCGATTGTGCTGTTTGACAACCAGTCGCGCACCATGCGCACCAACGCGGCGATCGCCACGTTGCGTGGGTGGGGCATTCGCGAGACCCAGGGGCGCTCCTGCGCCGAGGTGGGGTTGTGTGGCGGCGGCTGTCCCGACTGCCTCGTGGGTCGGACCATTCGCGACGGCGAGCGGATTGATCGCGAAATCACCACCGCCGACGGACGCATCTTTCAGGTCACGACGCTGCCTGTACCCGATGCCTCGGGCTCGGTGGTGCAGTTTGCGAAAGAGATGACCGCAGAGCGCCAGCGCGCGCGCCAGCTGCGCACACTGAGTTCCGAGGTGTCGGCCACCAACGCGGAATTAGTGGCCACCGTCGATCGGCTTCGTTCCACGCAGGCGCAACTGGTGCAAGCCGAAAAAATGTCGGCCATTGGTCAACTGGTCGCCGGCGTTGCCCACGAGCTGAACAATCCCCTCACAAGCGTGATCGGTTACGCGCAGCTCGTGCACGAGGAGGTCGCCTCAAACCCCGTGTTCCGGGCGGCAGGGCAGGGGATGCGCGACGATGTGTCGCGAATCGTGTCGGAATCCGATCGCGCCGCCCGCATTGTCCGCAATCTGCTGACGTTTGCGCGGCGCCAGACTGCCGAGCGATCGCGACACGACATTGCCGACCTGTGCAATCGCGTCGTGGATTTGCGCGCGTACGATTCCCGCCTGCGAAGTATCGAGGTCGTGACCGAGTACGCCGACGGCCTGCCGCCGGTGTTCGTGGATGGCGGCCAGTTGCAACAGGCCCTGCTGAACCTGGTGCTGAATGCGGAACAAGCGATGAAACAGTCGCCGGTGAAGCGACTGACCATCACGGCGGCCAATGAACCGTCGTGCGGTGCGGTGCTTCTTCAGGTGACCGACACGGGGCACGGCATTGATGGGGGCAATCTCGCGCGTGTCTTTGATCCCTTTTTCACGACCCGCGGTGTGGGTGAAGGCACCGGGCTGGGCCTGAGCATCGTGTACGGCATCGTACGTGACCATGGCGGCCAGATCTGGGTCGAGAGTGAGCTGGGCAGGCAGACCCGGTTCACGATTCGGCTGCCGGTGCGGTCCGCGGAGGGGCATCCGCCAGATGGCAAGAATCGGCAGCCCCCTGTGGCGCTGGTCGCCCACGTCGACGCCGTCACGCGGGATTTTGTCGCGGCGGCGCTGGGCGGGTGGGGCTGTGCGGTGCGTGCGGTGCCCAATGCCCGTGAGGCGATTGAAAGCCTCCGAGAGGACGACATTGGGCTGGCCGTCGTCGATCGCACGGTCATTGAAGGCGATCCGCAATCGTGGCAGGACGCGTGGGCGCACGTGCGTGATCGGGTGTCGCTGATCGCCCTCGCGCGCGGGGCGGACGACGAAGAAACGCGGCTGCTGCGCGATCAGGCTGTCGCCACGCTCACGGCGCCGTATGACCTGTGTGCGTTGCGCGGCGCGTTTCTCGCCGCTTTGAAAGCCAGGGCCTGACACGCTAAAATGGAGCGTTTGTTTGTGCTCCAAAGGAGTCGTTGATGTCAGGTCGTAAAGTCGAGTTGTCGGCGGTAGGAATTACGAAGCCCGGAACAGTGCACTGGAGTCTGGGTGTCGCGAACCTCTTCGAGGAGGCGATTCGCCGCGGCGAGGGCGTCCTCTCGGCAGACGGACCCATCGTCTGTGGGACAGCGCCGCACACGGGCCGGTCTCCCAACGACAAGTTTGTGGTGAAGGAAGGCTCCAGCGAAGCCAACGTTGACTGGGGCAAGGTGAACCGCCCCATCGCTCCCGAAAAATTTGATGCGCTGCACGCGCGCATGATGCAGGCCCTCGAGGGCAAGGAACTGTTCGTGCAGGACGTCTACGCCGGAGCGGATCCTGCGTATCGGCTGCCCGTGCGCCTCATCACCGAGAAGGCGTGGCACAGCCTGTTTGTGCACCACATGTTCATCAACGAACCGGACGACGCGGTGCGACTGCAGCACGATCCGCAGTTCACGGTGATCGACATTCCGAGCTTCAAGGCCGACCCGGCAGTGGACGGCACACGCAGCGAAACGTTCATTCTGCTCAATTTCGCGAAGAAGCTGGTGCTCATCGGCGGCACCAACTACGCGGGGGAGATGAAGAAGTCGATCTTCACCGTCATGAACTACCTGCTGCCGCTGCGCGACACGATGCCGATGCACTGCTCGGCCAACGTCGGTGCGGACGGCGACGTGGCACTCTTCTTCGGACTCTCGGGCACGGGCAAGACCACGTTGTCGAGTGATCCGCATCGTGCTCTCATTGGTGACGATGAACACGGGTGGAGCGCGGATGGGGTATTCAACTTCGAGGGCGGCTGCTACGCCAAGACCATCCGCCTCTCGCGGGAAGCCGAGCCGCAGATCTACGCGACGACGGAGCGTTTCGGGACGTTGATTGAAAACGTCGTGATCGATCCCGTCACCCGCAAGCCGGATTTTGACAGCGACGCCATTACCGAGAACACGCGGTGCGCGTATCCGCTGACGTTCATCGACAATGCCGTCCCGGCGGGTCGTGCCGGACATCCCACCAACATCGTGATGCTGACCGCTGATGCCTACGGCGTACTGCCGCCCATCGCGCGCCTGTCACCCGAAGCGGCGATGTTCCACTTTTTATCGGGATACACCGCGAAGGTCGCCGGCACCGAACGCGGCGTCAAGGAACCGAGCGCCACGTTCAGCACCTGTTTCGGCGCACCATTCATGGTGTGGGACCCCAATGTCTACGCCAAGCTCCTCGGCGATCGCATCGCGAAACACCATTCGCGTGTGTGGCTGGTGAACACGGGCTGGACGGGAGGGCCGTACGGGGTGGGTTCGCGCATGAAGATCGCGCACACGCGCGCGATGATCAACGCGGCGCTGTCGGGCGCGCTCGACACCGTCGGCTTCGAGCGGGATCCGATTTTCAACCTCGACGTGCCCGCGAGCTGCCCGGATGTGCCGGTCGACGTGCTGACACCGCGCAACACCTGGAAGGATCAGGCGGCGTACGACGTACAGGCGAAGAAGCTGGCCAGGATGTTCGTCGACAACTTCAAGACGTTTGAAGCCACGTCGACGGCGGCGGTCAAGGCGGCGGGACCGATTGCCGGCTAGCTTCGAACCGGTCATCGGGCTGGAGATTCATTGCCAGCTGCTGACCGAGACCAAGATTTTTTGCGGGTGTCGCACCGCGTTCGGTGCGGCACCCAACGTCCATGTGTGTCCCGTGTGCCTCGGCTTGCCAGGGGCGCTGCCGGTGCTCAACCGGCAGGCGGTGACCTTCGCGTTGCGCGCCGCACTCGCGCTCGAGTGCGACATTCAGGTCACATCGATCTTCGCACGCAAGAACTACTTCTACCCCGATCTTCCGAAGGGGTATCAGATCTCCCAGTACGACCGGCCGATCGCG
>JBKJTD010000091.1:0-6552 GCA_046590915.1 Vicinamibacterales bacterium | reverse complement strand
ACGCCATCCACTACGACCGTCACGACTTCCGGCAGCGCCGCGAGGTAGTCGATGCCACCGCGCAGCGTCACGTGCGCGGGCCCTTGAACTCCTCAAAGATCACATCGTCCATGCGCGAACCGGTGTCGACCAGGGCTCGTCAAATGTGGAGGAAATGACTTCCCCACGCACCGAGCGCTGCATGTGGGTGACTTCTTCCGGCCGCTCGTCGATGAGCAGCACGATCAGGTACACCTCAGGGTGATTGGTCGTGATCGACTGCGCAATGTTCTGCAGCAGCATCGTCTTACCGGTGCGGGGCGGCGCGACGATGAGGCCGCGCTGGCCTTTGCCGATGGGCGTCATCAGGTCCATGACGCGGGCGGAGACGTTGTCGCCACCGGTCTCGAGCTTGAGGCGTTCCTGCGGATAGAGGGGCGTGAGGTTTTCGAAGAAGAGTTTGTTGCGCGCCTGGTCAGGCGCTTCGAAGTTGACGGCCTCAACCTTGATGAGCGCGAAATAACGCTCGCCATCTTTGGGCGGCCGCACCTGGCCGGAGACGGTGTCGCCGGTCTGCAGGTCGAACTTGCGAATCTGTGAGGGCGATACGTAGATGTCGTCCGGGCCCGGCAGGTAGTTGTAGTCGGGGGCGCGGAGGAAGCCGAACCCGTCGGGCAGCACCTCGAGCACACCTTCCGAAAACAGGAACCCGCTCTGTTCGGTCTGGGCTTTGAGAATCTGGAAAATCAGATCCTGCTTGCGCATGCCGGTGGCGCCTGCGACGTTGAGATCCTTGGCGACCTGGGTGAGCTTCTGGATGCTCATGTCCTTCAGATCGTTGATGTTCAGCAGCGGGGCCTTCTGGGGGGTCGGTGCGTCCGGATTGGCCGCGGCTTCGGCTTCGAGCTTGGCCTGTTCGGCCGCGTATTCAAGGGCGGGGTCTGCTACTGGAAGGTCGTGCTGCTGCCGACGGCCGCCGCCGCCTCCGCCGCCGCGTTTGTGGTGATGTGCTGCCATGGGTGTTCTTCGAAACTTTAGGTTGATAAGGGGGTTGGACGAGGGGAAAGACGTGCCCGAGGGTAAGACAGAGGGAATATAACAGCAAATGGGCCAATGAGGCAATGGGCCAATGAAGAGCGTTGTGGCACGCTGCATTCATTGCCCCATTGCCCCATTGGCTCATTGCCTCATTGAGGGCGTCAGTACCTCACAGGCGAATCCCCAATGCCCAGGATCGAGCACGCGACGCGGGGTTTCAGGCCCAGGGCGTGCGCTTTGGTGACCACCTGCGGCTCATCCGCGCCGGGGTTGAGCCAGACGATGGGGATCTGCTTCTGGGCGATGTCTTCCAACACGCTCATGCCGATTTCAGCGGGGACATACACGCTGACCTCGTCGATCTGGCCAAGGTAGTCCACGACGCTGGCGTAGGCCTTCTCCCCTTCTATCTCCTCGGCGGACGGGTGGATGGGGATGACGGTATAGCCCTGGGCCCGGAATGACCGGACGGCTTTATTTCCAAACTTGCGGCGATCACTCGACGCGCCCACTATTGCAACGACAGGCATCACAGCATCTTATCGGAGTCTCAAGGGGTCCAAGGTCCAGGGGTCCATAGGCGACTTCGGAGTCAGCGTCGACGGGCTTTCACGATGACGATCGGGGGATCGAGTGTTTGCGTTCCGGGTCGCACCGGCGCGGACTGGATCTTCGCGACGACGTCCATTCCTGACACAACGCGGCCGAACACGGCGAAGCCCTGCCCGTCCGTGTTGCGCGCGCCGACGAAGTCGAGCGACGGCTGCGGCCCAATCGCGATGAAGAAATCACTCCCGGCCGAGTCGGGGCGGCCGGCGACGCGCGCCATCGAGACGGCACCATCGACGTGCGTCAGGCCGGTGTCACGCGTGCGCTCGAGCACGACAGGCGGGAACGTCGGCCCTTCGCCGCGTGGGACCTGACGTCGCCCCGCCTGGATCACCTGAATGGGATGCGTCGTATTGGTCTCGGTCTCCGGACGCACGGTTCGGTGGAAGCGGCCGGCGTTGTACCAACCTTCGTCGACGTACCGGAGGAAGTTCGCACTCGTGACCGGCGCCTTCGCGACGTTGACCTCAATCACGATCTCACCCATCGACGTCTCGAACACAACGACGGGGGAGGTAGGTGTTGTTGGTGGCGTCGGTGGTGTGGGTAGGGTGGAGAGGGTTGCGCAGGCGCACAGCAGAGCAACGGCACACAGCGCCAGAATCCTCACGGACAACGCCTGCACGTGTCCCGCACAGCCCATGTCTCCCCCACCCACGCCACCACTTAAAACATCTTCCCCGGATTAAGAATGCCGTGCGGATCGAAGGCCGCCTTGACCCGTTTCATCAGGTCAATCTCGTCCTGCGACAGTTCCAGCGTCATGTACTTCTTTTTCGCGAAGCCGATGCCGTGTTCGCCTGAGATCGAGCCCTCGAGGGCGACAACGCCGCCGAACAGCTCCCCTTCCGCCTCATGTGCTCGACGGATTTCGTCCTCGTCACCAGGTGTCACCATGATGTTGACGTGGATGTTGCCGTCGCCGACGTGGCCAAAACACGGGATCCGGAGGCGATATTTCTCGCGGAGCACGTCCACCAGTTCGAACAGTTCCGGGATGCGCGCTTTCGGCACCACGACGTCATGGTTGAACTTGAGTGGCGTGATCACCTTCAACGATGGGGAAATCTCACGACGCACACGCCACAGTTCCTGGCGAGCGGCCTCATCGAGGGCGCGCAGGAACTCCGTCGCACCGGCATCACGACATGCCACTTCCACACGGTCGGCTTCGCCGATCACCTGTTCAGCGAGGCCGTCCACCTCGAGCAACAGAATGGCGGCGGTGCCCTCCGGCGCCAGTGATCGCACGTTCAGATACTGCGCGACGGCGTCGAGTGAATCGCCATCAATGAGTTCGAGCGCCGCAGGAATCACACGCGCGCGAATCAACAGCGTCACCGCATTCACGGCGTGGCGCACACTGGGAAAACTCGCGCGCATCGTGATTTGCACCGGCGGTTTCGGAATCAGTCGCAGGATCACCTTCGTGATGATCGCGAGGGTCCCCTCCGATCCCACCAGCAAGTGCGTCAAATCGTAGCCGACCACGTTCTTGACGACCTTGCCCCCGGTCTCGATGATCTCGCCTGTGGGCAACACGGCTTCAAGGCCCAGCACGTATTGTTTCGTCACGCCGTACTTGAATGCCCTGGGCCCGCCGGCGCATTCTGCGACGTTGCCGCCAATCACCGACACTCGCAAGCTCGCCGGGTCGGGCGGATAGAACAACCCAAGCGCCTCGACGGCGTCCTGCAGGTCGCCGGTGATCACATGCGGCTCGACGATCGCGAGCAGGCTGCCCTCGTCGATCTCCAGGATGCGGTTCATCCGCTCGAGGGTGATGACGACACCGCCGTGTGACGGGACAGCGCCACCTGTGTACCCGGTGCCGGCACCTCGCGGGACGAGCGGCGTGCGGGTCTCGTGACATACGCGCGCAATCGCCGAGACCTCGGCGGTGTTTGCGGGCCAGACGACGACGTCTGCCGGGTGTCCTTGTTTGAGCGCGTCGGTGCCGTACACCTCGCGCGTCGCCGCATCCGTGCGCACGAACTCCGCACCCACAATCGACGTCAGGCGTGTGAGCAGGTGCGAATCGACGGCCACGGGCAGCACTACCTGGGCGCGTGTGTGCGCGCGAATCGAATCAGACGCGTCACGCCCTCGCGCAGTTGGTCGAGCGAGTTGGCGTAGGACAACCTGATGAAGCCGGGCGCCTCAAAGGCCTCACCCGCCGTGGTGACGACGTGTTCCTCAGCCAGAAGTGCGTCAGCGAAATCCATCGACGTGCGGAGGCCATCAGGCGACAGGAAGTCGCTCACGTCCGGAAAAACATAAAACGCGCCTTGGGGCGTCACACACCGCAGGCGCGGCTCCTCGGCAAGCCACGCGAGCACCTGATCACGACGCTGTTGATACACCGTGAGCATGTCCGTCACGCACTGCTGCGGTCCGGCGAGCGCAGCGATTGCGGCGTACTGCGCGATTGAGTTTGCGTTGGAAGTGGTGTGGCTCTGCAGGGCGTTGGACGCCTGCACAAAATGTTTGGGCCCGACCGCCCAGCCAAGCCGCCAGCCGGTCATCGCGTACGCCTTGGACGCCGACCCGGCGAGGATCAGTCGGTCCTTGATGGCCTCGCCAAAGATGCCAGGCAGATTGTGCGCGACGTTGTCGTAGATCAATTTTTCGTAACAGAGGTCGATGATGACCCACCAGCGACTCTCAGCCGCGGCCTTCGCGATGACTCGCGCGTCGGACTCACTCAGCAGGGCGCCGGTCGGGTTGCCGGGGCTGTTGATAATCAGCGCGCGGGTGTTTGGCGTGACCGCACCGAGCAAGGCGTCAGCCGTCGGCACAAAGCCGTTCTCTGCGCGCGTGGTGACGATCACGGGCGTCGCGCCGACGAGTTTGATTTGTTCGACCAGCGTGGGCCAGCCCGGCATGTGGGTGACCACTTCGTCGCCCGGGCCACACAGCGCCGAGGCGGCGTGGTACAGCGCCTGTTTCCCGCCGGCGGTGATGATGACTTCATCGGGCGCGTAGGTGACGCCGTAGTCCTGTTGATAGCGCGAGACGACGGCTTGACGCAGATCCTGGATGCCGGCATTGGTCGTGTACTTCGAGCGGCCCGCATCAATCGCGGCGTGCGCAGCGGCAGCGACATGCGTCGGCGGCAAAAAGTCCGGTTCGCCCGCGCCAAGATCGATGACCGCAATCCCCTCGCGTCGCATTTTTTCCGCGATCGCCGTGCCCTTCATCGTGGGCGACATGCCCACGGTCCGCATTCGTTCCGCCAGATGAGTTGACTCCACCATCATTGCCGTCCGTTATCCCTTCCGAACCTTCGCCAGGAGCGCGACTTCCACCGCGGGCGGCACCAATCCGGTGACCGATCCACCCAGCAACGCCACTTCCTTCACAAGTCGAGAACTGATGTGCGCATAGGCCGGCGCGGCCAGCAGGCACACCGAGTCAACCGCAGGCGCCAGATGTGCGTTCATGGCGATCATCGGTTGTTCGTAATCAAAGTCCGTTGCATTGCGGAGGCCGCGAAGAATGGTCACGGCTCCGATTCGCTGGGCATAGGCCACGACCAGCCCCGTGACACTGTCGACCTCGACGCGCCCCATGTCCGCGCAGACGTCGCGCAGCAAGTCGAGCCTCTCGTCCACCGGAAACAACCCCGTCTTTGCGGGATTGACGAGCACCGCCACCACCACGCGATCAAACAGCCGCGTCGCACGTCGAATGAGATCGACGTGCCCGCTGGTGACGGGATCAAACGATCCGGGGAACAGGGCGATGCGGGAATCAGGCATACACGAACTACCGGTAGAAGGATAACGCGCTATCCCCCGCTTCGAGCACACGAAACCGCGTCAGGCCGGCCATCGCCTCCGGGGAGACTCGTGAACGACGATGCTCCAGCACCACCCGTCCGTCCGGGGCCAAGTGGCCGGCGGCCACAGTCAAAGCGTCCTCGATCCCGTCGAAGTCGTACGGGGGATCCAGGAAGACCAAATCCGCCGCCGCGTTCCCTCGGGATTTCAGGAAATCACCGCGAATCAATGTGCACACGCCTTCCGCACCAACGTGGGCAATGTTGGCCTTGGCAACCTTGAGCGCCTTGGGCGAGAGCTCGTAGACGATGGCAGATACCGCGCCCCGACTGATCGCTTCGATGGCGACCGCCGCTGTCCCGCCAAACCCGTCGACGACGCGAGTCCCGGCCACAGACGGCCCAAGCACGTTGAACAACGTTTCACGCAACCGGTCTGAGGTCGGCCGGACATCGTCATCCTCCGGCCCCGAGAGACGACGGCCCTTGAGTGTGCCGGCAATGACGCGCATCTCAGCCGACCCCCACAAGCCCGAAGCGCTCCGCCCAGTGTGCGGTCAGGTACGTCACCAGCGATCGCGCCTGCACCTCGTTGTCGAGCCACGCGACCGCGGCGCGACGCGCGTCTTCCATCAAGGCATGGTCGCGCACCAGATCGCCCACACGCAGCGTCGGCAGTCCGGATTGACGTGTGCCGAAAAAATCGCCGGGGCCGCGAATCTCCAGGTCACGTTCCGCAATCACGAACCCGTCTGTGGACGAGACGAGCGCATCGATCCGTGATCGACCCTGTTCCGAGATCGGGTACTGATACAGCAGCACACACGTCGACTCGTGCGCTCCTCTACCGACGCGTCCCCGCAGCTGGTGCAGCTGCGACAGACCAAACCGTTCGGCGTGTTCGACCACCATCACGGTCGCATTCGCGACGTCGACGCCGACCTCCACCACAGTGGTAGCTGCCAGCACGTGCACATCGCCGCGCGCAAACGCGGCCATGACCTGCTCCTTTTCGTCCGCCTTCATTCGACCGTGCAGCAGCGCCACCCGATACTCCGGGAAAATGTCCTGCTGCAACGTGTCGTACATCGCCGTCGCGGCTTTCAGGTCCACCTTCTCCGACTCTTCAACCAGCGGATAGATGA
>JBKJTD010000012.1:0-3096 GCA_046590915.1 Vicinamibacterales bacterium | reverse complement strand
ACGCCGAGTTCGAGCGTCCCATCTCGGTGGCACGGGCGACCGAGTTGCTCGGCGTTGATGCTGAGCGAGTGTCCGGTGAAGACCGGTACGCGCACGCAGGTACCGCTCACGCGTAGGCCGGGGATATCCAGAATCTTGCGAGTCTCATTGCGCAGCTTCTGCTCTTCGTCGGTCTCCAGCGAGCCGTCTTCCACGTACTTGCCGGCGTACGGCAGCACGTTGAACGCGATGGGCTTGGCGAACTGAGTGGGCGTCGGGAACACGACGGCCTCGCCGTCGTACGCCAGCAAGCGAGCGTGGTCGACGACCTCGCGAGCCTGCTTGTCGAGCTCGTCGACGCCGGACAGGCCGCCACCGCTGACCGCCTGATATGTGGCGGCGATGAGCCGAATGAGACCGGCCTCGTCGTGCAACGGCTTGAGCACCGGCATCGCGGCCATGGTGGTGCAGTTGGGGTTGGCGATGATGCCAATGCGAGCGTTGGCGATCTCGCCCGGGTTCACTTCGCTGACCACCAGCGGGACGTCCGGGTGCATACGCCACGCGGACGAGTTATCGATGACGGTGACGCCGGCGGCCGCGAACTTCGGTGCCAGTTCCTTCGAGGACGTCGCGCCAGCGGAGAAGAGAGCGACGTCGAGCCCGGTCGGGTCGGCGAGCGAGGCGTCCTCGACGGTGATGTCGGTACCCAGCCACGGGAGGGTGGTGCCAGCGCTGCGGGCCGACGCGAAGTAACGGATCTCGGATACGGGGAAATTGCGCTCCTCCAGAATGGAACGCATTGCAGCACCCACCTGGCCGGTTGCGCCGACGACGCCAATTCTCATGCCATCAAGGCTAACTGCGCGCCCTGTTCTGCGGGACGGAATAATCGCTCCGCCATCCGTCACTCGACGGCAGCGACGACCCACCAGTGGCTGTGGTGTACACCCTCAAATGTGGCGTCAGTGGTGCCCGGCAGCCCAAACCCGCGCCGCTTTGGGCCGCGGAAGATTCGAACGTCGGTGAGCGACGGCCCGACAATCGCCAGCACCTCCTTAGGCGTCAACCGATTGGCCTGCCACCCAAGGCGAGCCGGCAGCCGCCGCTGGGCAATTTTCGGGCCGACGCGAGGAAGCCGCCACGACGCCCGGACAACCTTGCCCGCCGGCCACAGAACAATGTCCTGAGCGACCCACGTCCGGAAGTTGAGTGCGATGTGCCCACCGGGCTTCGTCACCCGCACCGCTTCCCGTGCAAGCGCCAAACCGTCGTCGTGGTGGCAGTGCTGCAGGGTGATGTAACTGAACACCAGGTCTGCCGAGTCGTCAGGCAAACCGAGAGTGCGGCCATCGGCGACGTGGCTGGTCTGCAGCCGCTCGGGTTTGCCGAACTGTGCAACGGTCTCCCGACACCGCTCCAGAAATGCAGCATCCAGATCGCAGGCGATGACTTTCGCGAACAGGCGCGAAAAGCTTGCCGTCATCCGGCCGATGCCGCTGCCGATCTCGACCATCGTCTGCTGCAGCGCATCGGGTGAGAGCACGCCGAACGCTTCCAGGTAAGCGACCGTCTCGTTGTCGCCGGTCGCAACGAACTCGGTCAGGCTCAGCTCGCCCCCGGTGACGTTGTTGAACACCCAGCCGGTTTCACGAACCACGTCATCAGCCGAATGCTCGTTCTCGGAGGCGGTACCGGCGGCCTTCCAGGGAACATGCTGTCTGCGGCGCGTCATGAGGTCACCAGTGTGACAGGCCGCCAGCTGTCGGTGGGGCGCAACCGATAGACATCGGTCACTTGCGTTCGGGAAGTGGCGCCGAGTACGCCTGGCCAGAATCCAGACCAAAGGCGGTGTGCAGCGCGCGAGCAGCCCGCTCGAGGTCAGCGGCAGCAGTCACCACGCTGATGCGAATCGTGCTGGTGCTGATCATCTGAATGTTGACGCTCTCATCGGCAAGGGTGCGGAACATCTTGGCGGCAATACCGGGGCTGGTCTTCATGCCCGCGCCGACCAAGCTGAGCTTGGCGATGTTGGCGTCGTGCTCGACACCGGCGGCACCGATCTCGGCGGCCACACGCGCCACGATCGACTCGGCCATCGCGAAGTCGGCCTTCGGCATCGTGAAGCTGATGTCGGTGGTGCCGTGATGGCTGGTGTTCTGCACGATCATGTCGACATTGACGTTGGCCGCGGCCAACGGCTCGAACAGCGCCGCCGAGATGCCCGGCCGGTCGGGCACGGCGACGACGGTGACCTTCGCTTCGCTGACGTCGGTGACGACGCCGGAGATGATGGGATCTTCCATGTTGGGCTCCTGTGACGTGACCCACGTGCCGTGCTCCCAGGTGAAAGCAGAACGGACATGGATGGGAACGTTGTGATTTCGGGCGAACTCGACGCTGCGCAGCGCGAGCACCTTGCTACCTGCGCCAGCCATTTCGAGCATCTCGTCGAAGTTGACGTGGGCCAGCTTGCGGGCTTGGGGAACGATGCGCGGATCTGCCGTGAAGACGCCGGTGACGTCGGTGTAAATCTCGCAGCTATCGGCGTTGAGCGCGGCCGCCAACGCAACGGCTGTGGTGTCGCTGCCCCCGCGCCCGAGCGACGTAATTTCCTTTTCGGTGCTGATGCCCTGGAAGCCGGCGACCACACAAACTTTGCCGTCGGCGAGGGCCTCGCGCACGCGATCGCCCTTGACCTCGATGATCTTCGCCTTACCGTGCGCCGTGTCGGTGACGATGCCGGCCTGACTACCGGTGAAGCTCTTCGCCTCGATTCCCAGGTCGGCCAGCGCCATGCAGATCAGCGCCATGCTGATGCGCTCGCCGGTGGTGATGAGCATGTCGAGCTCGCGACCGGGCTGGGTGGCGGACACGTCGTTGGCCAGCTTGATCAGGTTGTCGGTGGACTTACCCATCGCGCTGGGCACGACGATGACGTCGTTGCCGTGCCGCTTGGTGAAGGCGATGTTCTCGGCAACAGCACGAATACGGTCGGGGTCGGCGACGGACGTACCGCCGTACTTCTGCACAATCAGGGCCACGGCTGCAGAAGGATACAGAAGCAGTACCGCGATGACTGCTGGATATGGTCACGGGGTGCTGCAGCGTGCTCTT
>JBKJTD010000357.1:0-7461 GCA_046590915.1 Vicinamibacterales bacterium | reverse complement strand
ACGTGGCTCTGCGGCAGGAACTGGATCTGTATGTGTGTCTGCGCCCCGTGCGGTACTTCCGCGGGATGGAGACCCCGGTCAAACGACCCGATCAAGTCGACATGGTGATCTTTCGCGAGAACACCGAAGACATTTATGCCGGCATCGAGTTTCAGGCCGGCACCGAAGACGCGGCGAAGTTTGCGCAGGTGTTTGAAGCAGCCTTTCCGAAGATGTTCAAGAAGGTCCGCTTCCCGGGCTCGTCGTCGTTCGGCGTGAAACCCGTGTCACGTGAAGGCAGTGAACGGCTGATCCGCGCGGCCATGGACTACGCGCTGGCCAATAACAGGAAAAGCGTGACGCTGGTGCACAAGGGCAACATCATGAAGTTCACCGAAGGGGGATTTCGCGACTGGGGCTACGAGCTTGTGAAGCGTGAATATGGTGCCGTCGAGATTGACGGCGGCCCGTGGTGCAGCCTCCCCAACGGCGTCATCGTCAAGGATGTGATTGCGGACGCATTTCTGCAGCAGATTCTCACGCGCCCGGCTGAGTACGACGTGATCGCGACGCTCAATCTCAATGGTGACTACATTTCCGATGCGCTCGCGGCACAGGTGGGCGGCATCGGCATCGCACCGGGCGGCAATATCAACTACATGACCGGCTACGCGGTGTTTGAAGCCACCCACGGTACCGCGCCGAAATATGCCGGCCTCGACAAGGTCAATCCCGGTTCCGTGATTCTCTCGGGCGAAATGATGTTCCGCTACATGGGCTGGACCGAAGCCGCCGATCTCATCATCAAGGGGCTCGAACAGGCCATCGACGACAAACAAGTGACATATGACCTCGCGCGAATGATCCCGGGCTCAACCGAGCTGTCGTGCTCAGGCTTCGCCGATGCGGTGATTGGCAGATTGTAGACGGTGCGGAGCGGACGGGCTTTAGCCCGTCCGATGCCGCCGGGCTGAAGCCCGGCGCTTCCGAGGATTTTTCAAGGAGACCCAGATGAATCGCAAGGTAACAGTAGTTGGTGGAGCAGGCAACGTCGGCGCGACGGTGGCGCGTGCCATCGCGGTGAAGGAACTGGCCGATGTCGTGGTGGTGGATATCGCCGCTGAAAAGGCCGCGGGCATTGCGCTCGACATTTACCAGGCCTGCCCGATCGACGGGTCGGATACGCGCCTGATCGGCACCAGCGACTACGCCGCGACGGCCGGGTCGGATGTGGTGGTCATCACGTCCGGTGTGCCCCGCAAGCCAGGCATGAGCCGCGACGACCTGCTCAACGTCAACTACAAGATCATGCAGTCGGTGGTCGAGCAAGTTGTGAAGTACTCGCCCAACTGCATCATCGTACCGGTGGCCAATCCCCTCGATGCGATGTGCCAGGCGGTGTACCGCCTGAGCGGCTTTCCGCGTGAGCGGGTGGTCGGCATGGCCGGGGTGCTCGACTCCGCGCGCATGCGCACGTTCATCGCCATGGAGCTGAACGTCTCGGTGGAAAACGTGCACGCGTTTGTGCTCGGCGGCCATGGTGACACGATGGTGCCGTTGCCGCGCTTCTCGACCGTCGCCGGCATTCCGCTGACGGAACTGGTGGCGATGGGCAAGTTGTCGCAGGCCAAACTCGACGAAATCTGCGCTCGCACCGCCAATGGCGGCGCGGAGATCACCAAGCTCGTTGGCACCTCCGCGTGGTACGCGCCGGGCGCCGCGGCCGCACTGATGGTCGAGGCGATTCTCAAGGACAAGAAGGTCATCTACCCATGTTCGGTGTACCTGCAGGGCGAATACGGCGTGCACGATCTCTTCGTCGGCGTGCCGGTCAAGCTGGGCAAGGGCGGCGCAGAAGAAATCATCGAAATTCGGCTGACCGATGACGAAAAGACGGCGTTCGCAAAGTCCGCAGCGGCGGTGAAGGAATTGACCACGGTGATCGGGGTGTAACGAAGTCCCGAAGCTTGCCCGCCCGAGCCTTGGCGTAGGCGGGTCCCGGAGTCCACGACCTCAGAGGTGAACACCTCTGAGGTCGTTTTTTTTATGTACGAGGGGTACACCACGCGCCATGGCGATGCAGATGCGCGCCACGCTGGTGGGCGTCATGAAGCGACTCCGCGAAACGCCGGGCACCCGTGTTCGATTGATGCTGGGGAAAGCGGGGGCCACGGCACCAAAGATCGTGGATGCCGGCAGCCCTAACGAGTGATGTCAGGTTTGCCGGCAGAGACCGACATCATGATGCCGAGGCCGACGGCGACGATGAAGCCAATCAGCAACCATACGGGAGAAATATTGTCCAGCACGCCGGTCTTCCACAGGGCCAACAGGCCCCCAACCAGCAGCAGGACGTAACCCACCAGGTACATGTTTATGAATTTCATGTCTCGCAGCGTGCGCCCTCCGGCCGGGCGTTGTCTGTGTCGTTTGATACAGGAGATCTACCGTCCGGCCATCTGCCATTCCCGAATGGCATCGAGTGGCCAGACCAGCATCACGATATTCAGGGTCAGGTTGTCGCGATACACGAGCAGCATCAGGACTTCGGCCAGCACGACCAGCGCCAGGCTCACAGCGACACGCAGGCGCCAGGCCATCAGGAATCCGATCCCGGCCATGACAATGTCGGCGACCGAATTCAGGATGCTGTCGCCGACATACCCCTGCGCGATGGTGACGGCGCGGTAGCGGTCGATGATGATGGGGGAGTTTTCGAGGATTTCCCAGATGGCTTCAAGCGCGAGGGCCGCCACCAACCGCACCGTGATTGGTTGCTGCCGGGCCACGAGGCACAGCAGCCCGTAAAACAGGAACCCGTGCACGATATGGGTGACGGAGTAGGGATCGGCGACCCGCTGTGACTGCGCCGCGCTCCAGATATCGCCCTCGAACCACCCGAATCGCCCGTCGGGCCCGAAGGGGAGACGCCCCATCCACCACTCGATGGCGATGGTGCCGAATACGATCCCCGCAATAAACAGCCAGTGCGGACGTGCGAGTCTCAGTGAACCTTGGACCGTGGACCTCGAAGGACCGTGGACCATGCCGTCCTACGAAAGTACCGCTCGCCGGTATTCCCGGTTCATGGTCGCGATGTTCTTGAGTGAAATGCCCTTCGGGCAGACGGCTTCACATTCGCCCTCGTTGGAGCAGCCGCCGAAGCCAGCGGTGTCCATCGCGTCCACCATGGCGACGACGCGCGTCCTGGCTTCCACTTGACCCTGGGGCAAGAGGGCGAGATGGGTGATCTTCGCAGACGTAAACAGTGCCGCCGATGCGTTTTTGCACGCCGCGACGCAGGCCCCACAGCCGATGCACATGGCGGACTCGAACGCCTCGTCCGCGATCGTCTTCGGAATCAGGATGGCGTTGGCGTCCTGCGCACCGCCGGTGTTGACCGACGTGTACCCGCCGGCCTGAATGATGCGATCAAAGGCGGCCCGATCGACGACCAAATCCTTGATGAGCGGAAACGCCTTCGCGCGCCACGGCTCGATCACGATCGTATCGCCGTCCTTGTATCGCCGCATGTGCAGCTGACAGACCGTGGTGCAGGAGTCGGGGCCGTGCGGCCGACCGTCGACCATGACGCCGCACGTGCCGCAAATGCCCTCGCGGCAATCGGAGTCAAACGCGATCGGCTCCTCACCTTTGGCGATGATCGTCTCGTTGACCGAGTCGAGCATCTCGAGAAACGACATGTCCGGCGACACATTATCGGCGGTGTAGTCTACGAGCCGACCCTGAACATTCGGGCCCGCCTGGCGCCAGACCTTCAGATGCACCTTCATTACTTGTAGCTCCGTTGCGACGGCTTCACATGCTCAAACGACAGCGGTTCCTTGTGCAGCGTCGGCGCGCTGCCCACCCCCTGATACTGCCAGGCGGCAGCGTACGAAAAGTGCTCGTCATCACGCATGGCCTCACCGTCGGGTGTCTGACTTTCCTCGCGGAAGTGCCCGCCGCACGATTCGGTGCGGTGCAGCGCGTCCATCGCCAGCAGTTCACCAAACTCGAGATAGTCGGCCACGCGGCCGGCGTATTCGAGGTTCTTGTTCATGTTGTTGGCGTCACCGGGCACCGACACGTTCTGCCAGAACTCTTCGCGCAGCTGCGGGATCTTCGCGAGCGCGCGTTTGAGTCCGGCGTCAGTGCGCGACATGCCGACTTCGTCCCACAACAGACGGCCCAGTTCCCGATGCAAGGCGCGCGGGGTCGTGGAACCCTTCACTGAGAGCATCTTGTTGATGCGCTCCTGGACGTTGTGTTCGGCTTCCTTGAACGCGTCGTGGTCGGTCGTCACCTTCGGCACCGGTGTGGACGCCATGTAGTGGGCGAGGGTGTACGGAATGACGAAGTAGCCGTCGGCGAGTCCCTGCATCAGCGCCGACGCACCGAGGCGGTTCGCGCCGTGGTCGGAGAAGTTCGCTTCACCCAACACGTGCAGGCCCGGAATCGTGGACATGAGGTTGTAGTCCACCCACAACCCGCCCATCGTGTAATGGATGGCCGGATACATCCGCATCGGTTCCTTGTACGGATTTTCGTCGGTGATCTTGCGGTACATGTCGAACAGATTGCCGTAGCGTCCCGCGACCATCGGCTCACCCAGGCGGCCGATCGCATCCTTGAAGTCGAGATACACAGCCAGTCCCGAGTCCCCCACGCCCCTGCCGTCGTCACACACCTGCTTCGCGTTGCGGGACGCGACGTCGCGGGGGACGAGGTTGCCGAAGCTTGGGTACTTGCGCTCGAGGTAGTAGTCGCGCTCGGATTCGGGGATGTCGTTGGGATGACGTTTGTCGCCCTGATGTTTCGGCACCCAGACGCGGCCGTCGTTGCGCAGAGACTCCGACATCAGCGTGAGTTTCGACTGGTCGTCGCCCGAGACCGGAATACACGTCGGATGAATCTGCGTGAAGCAGGGGTTGGCGAAATACGCGCCGCGTTTGTACGCGCGCCACGCCGCCGTCACGTTCGAATTCACCGCGTTGGTCGAGAGGTAATACGCGGTGCCGTAGCCCCCCGTCGCCAGACATACCGCGTCGGCGACGTAGCGCTCAAGTTGGCCGGTGACCAGGTTGCGCACGATGATGCCGCGCGCCTTGCCGTCGATGACCACCACGTCGAGCATCTCGCGCTGCGTGAACATCGTCACGTTGCCCTTGGCGACCTGGCGCATCATCGACTGATAGGCGCCCAGCAGCAGTTGCTGGCCCGTCTGGCCGCGTGCGTAGAAGGTGCGTGAGACCTGTGCGCCACCAAACGATCGGTTGTCGAGCTGGCCGCCGTACTCGCGCGCGAAGGGCACACCCTGGGCGACACACTGGTCAATGATGTTCACGCTCAGCTGCGCGAGCCGGTATACGTTGGCTTCTCTGGCGCGATAGTCGCCGCCTTTGACTGTGTCGTAGAACAGGCGCCAGATGCTGTCGCCGTCGTTCTGGTAGTTCTTGGCCGCATTGATGCCGCCTTGCGCCGCAATCGAGTGCGCGCGACGCGCGCTGTCGTGGATGCAGAAGCTCAGCACGTTGTAGCCGAGTTCTCCAAGCGACGCGGCAGCGGCGCCACCGGCCAGACCCGTACCCACCACGATCACCGTGTGTTTGCGGCGGTTGGCCGGATTGACCAGCTTCGACTCGAAGCGGTGCCGATCCCACTTGTCCTCTATCGGCCCTGACGGAATTTTGGAATCGAGACTCATAAGAAGAGGTACACCCAGACCGGAATCAACGCGAAGCCGCCGGCAATCGCCACTGCCAGCGTCAGGCCCACGGCCAGCAGCCGGGTCGTCCACCGGCCGTTGGTCATCCAGCCCAGAGACTGAAAGGCGCTCGAAATGCCGTGACGCAGGTGCATGCCGATGATACCCATCGCGACCACGTACCCGGCCGCGTACAGCGGATTCTTGAAGACCTCGACCACGAGCCGGTGCAGATCGCGCACCCCGGCCTCTGTCGAGGCGTAGTAGGGACCAAACTTGAAGGTCGCGATGTGCACGATGAGAAACGTGAGCAGGAAAATGCCCGAGAGCGCCATCGTCGTGGACGCCACCGACTTGCGGCTGGGGCCTCCGGCCCACGTCTTTTTGGTGTAGCCCTCAGGGCGGGCCCTGCGGCCGCGCAGTACGTGGGCAATGGCCTTGAACATGTGGACAAGCAGGAGGCCGAGCAGCGCGAGCTCGGCGGGAACAACCAGTGGGTTGCTGATCAGGGCATGACCGTATGCGTTGAACTTGTCGCCACCCAGCAGAATCAGGAGGTTTCCGGCGAGGTGGGCGATGAGGAATCCCACCAGGAGCAGGCCGGTCAAGGCGACGAGCAATTTCGAACCGACGGTCGTGCTGAGGGCACGCAGCACATTCATGTCAGAGATTGTAGTCGGAAAGTCGCGGGGTCCCGAAGTCCCGGGTGCTGATACACTTCTCAGCCGCATGAAGATTCATGAGTATCAGGGAAAGTCAGTCCTCGCCGGCCACGGTGTACCCGTGCCGAAGGGCTTTGTGGCCTACACCCCGGATGAGGCGCGTGCCCATGCCGTCACTCTTGGCGGCGGCACGGTGGTGGTCAAGGCGCAGATTCATGCCGGTGGCCGCGGCAAGGGCGGCGGCGTCAAGGTGGTCAAGGGCCCCGATGCCGCGTTCGAGGCCGCCAAGGCCATCCTGGGCATGACATTGGTGACCTACCAGACGAGCCCCTCGGGCCAACTCGTGTCGCGGGTCCTGGTCGAAGAAGGTTTGTCGATGGACCGCGAGATGTACCTCGGCATGGTCATCGACCGATCGACGCAGAAGACGGTCCTGATGGTGAGTCAGGAGGGCGGTGTCGAGATCGAGAAGGTCGCCGAAGAGACGCCTGAGAAAATTTTCAAGGCCTTTGTGCACCCGGCGCTTGGCCTGCAGCCCTATCAGGCGCGACAGCTCGCGTTTCAGCTCGGCCTCAAGGGCGACGAGATCAAGAAGGCCGTGTCGCTGATGATGAAGACCTACGAGGCCTTTGTCGCCAGCGACGCCTCGCTGCTCGAGATCAACCCACTGGTGGTCACCGCCGCCGGCGACCTGATTGCGCTCGACGCCAAGGTCAACTTCGATGACAACGCGCTCTACCGGCACGCGGACATCAAGGAATTCCGCGACCTGGCCGAAGAGGATCCGCTGGAAATCGAAGCGTCGAAATTTTCGCTCAACTACATCAAGCTCGACGGCACCATTGGCTGCATGGTCAACGGCGCCGGCCTCGCGATGGCGACGATGGACATCATCAAGTTATCAGGTGGCGAGCCGGCGAACTTCCTGGACGTCGGCGGTGGCGCCAGCGCGGAACAAATCAAGAACGCGTTCCGCATCCTGATGGCCGACACCGCCGTCAAGGCGGTGCTGATCAATATCTTCGGGGGGATTCTGCGCTGCGACGTGCTGGCGGCCGGTGTTATTGCGGCGGTCAAGGATCTGGGTGTGCCGGTGCCGATCGTGATCCGGAT
>JBKJTD010000322.1:0-17452 GCA_046590915.1 Vicinamibacterales bacterium | reverse complement strand
CGAGGGTGTATCGCGCGTCCAGCGAAATGCGGTTCACTTCGACACCAGCGCCCACGGTCCATCCGAAGTCCCAGCTTTTCACTTCATCGTTGAGGTCCAGTTCGGTACCGAGGAAGTCGTCCTTGGCCTTCGCGCTCAACTTGATGCCGAGCTGCGGGCCCGTGAAGGCGTGGAAATGCATGTTGCTGGAGGTTGTGCTGCCAAAACGCGCCGTCAAGGGCAGGTCCAGATACGTCAGACGGAGCGACGAGTCGCTGCCGCTGGTCTTGTCGTTCGCGCCGCGCTGGCTGAACAGGGCTTCGAGCTGAATGCCCAGATTCTCCGAGATGTTCCGGCCGGCGAAGAGTCCGGCCACGGCACCCCATCGCGAACCCACATCCAGAAAGTCGTCGTCTGAGCTGAGGGTTGACGAGTTGACGCCGGCCTTCACACCGAAGGTGGTCGGGTAGACGGTCTGTGCCGCCGCCACCGATGGCAGGCTGATCGCGGCACCAAGTGCCACGGCGATGACACGTAAACGAAATGACATGTTTTTCTCCATATGTATGCGGTTATTCAAGTTACATGCCATTGGATGCGGGCTGGCCCATGCGGGGATATACAATAGAGCACAGCCGCAGGAAGGTCCGGTCGGTAAGCTCGGTCACATCATGTGGAACAAAAACGAACGCGACGGCAAGGTCGAAGAAGTCAAAGGCAAAGCGAAGCAGGCGGTGGGTCAGGCCACGGACAATCCCGACCTCGTTGAAGAGGGTCAGGTAGACGAAGCGGCCGGCAAGACGCAGGCGACCATCGGCACTGCCACGCGCAAGGTGGGCGAGGCCGTTGAAAAGCTCGGACAGACGATCAAGAAGTAGCCCGCTTCGCGCGGACCTGCTCAGCATCGACCGGCTCGACGAACGGGCGCACGCGCTCGCGGCCGCTCTGCCGGTCCATCCAAATCCTCGTCGGCGCGCCAAGGACACCATTCGGCGTTTTGAAGACAACGTCCGTGTGCTTCGCGACGCCTACCGGACATTGGCCGACGATGTACGTACCGGGGAGTTCATGGTACCGGCGGCCGACTGGCTGCTCGACAACTTCCCGCTGATTGCGACCGAGCTCAGTGACATCCGTCGCAACCTGCCCCGCACCTACGCGCGCGCGTTGCCGGTGGTCGCCTCCCCCGACCGCGACGGACACGCGCGTGTGTACGTCATGGCCATGGAACTCATCCGTCACAGCGACAGTCGGCTCGACGTGGTGGGCCTGACCGACTTTCTCACCAGCTATCAGCGCGTTGCGCCCCTCACGATCGGCGAGTTGTGGGCATGGCCGAGCATGCTCAAGCTTGCGCTGGTCGAGAATCTGCGCCGGCTCGCCGAGGAGTTGCTCGACGCACGCAGCGCCCGCCGTGAGGCCCACGTGTATCTCGCGAGTGTGGACCGCGACGGCCACGCCCGACCGCTGCCGACTGATGCCTCGCCGGCGTTTCTTGTCGAGCTGTTGCACGGACTGCGCGAATACGGCGTCGGCTTGCCGGCAATCCGCAAACACATCGATGATGTGCTCGACGCACGCCACACCCATGCGGATGAACTGATTCGCGGGGAGATGCAGCGGCAGGGCGTGTCGCAGGTGTCGGTCGCCAACGTCATCACGAGTCTGCGGCTCTGCACGACCATCGACTGGCAGGACTATGTCGAGTCCGTCAGTCTTGTCGAACACATCCTTCGGCGGGATCCGTCGGGCGCGTATCCGCGCATGGACTTTCTCAGTCGCGACGCGCAACGTCGGGCCATCGAGTCCATCGCGCCGCGGAGTGGCGTGGACCAGGTGCATGCGGCGCACAAAGCGGTTGAAACCGCCCGACAAGCCGCTGCAGAACTAGGCACCAGCCACCGTAGTGCCCACGTGGGCTACCACCTGGTCGATCGAGGGCGCCGCTCGCTTGAAGCGGCGCTGGCCCATGCACCACGCCTGGGCACGCGCTTCCGGCGCGTGCTCCGGCGGTTTGCCACACCGCTGTACTTGGGGACGGTCGCCGTGGGCACGTCGGTGCTGCTCTGGTTCGTGGTGCTCTACGCGCGACTGATCGGTGCGCCGGTGTGGCAGCAGGTGGTGGCGGCGCTCGTGCTGGCGATGCCGCTGTGTGACTTGGTGATCACGGCCATTCACGCGCTGATCCCGAAACTGCTTGGCCCCACTCGGCTGCCCCGCCTGGATTTTTCGGTGAACGGGGTTCCTGAATCGGCCCGCACAATGGTGGTCGTGCCGACGCTGCTGACCAGTCTGGACGGCGTCAACGACCTGCTTGAGCACATGGAAGTGCTCGCGCTGGGCAACCTGGACCCCCACATCCACTTTGCGATTCTGGGAGACTTCGCCGACGCGCCCACCGAAACGATGGACTCCGACGCGGAGATCCTCGAGCAGGCGTGCCGCGGCATCAGCGCGCTCAACGCAAAACTTGGTCAGGGTCATGACAACCGCTTCTACCTGTTTCACCGGGAACGACAGTGGAACCCGGATCAGCAGACGTGGATGGGATGGGAACGCAAGCGCGGCAAGATTGAGGAATTCAACCGCATCCTTCGGCAGGCCTCCGACACCAGCTTTACGACGTGTGTCGGCGACACCGACATCCTCCCGCTCGTGCGGTACTGCCTGACACTCGACTCGGACACGTATCTGCCGCGTGACGCTGCCAAGCGACTGATCGGCATCATGGCGCACCCGCTCAATCAGCCGCGATTGGATCGCCAGCTCGGTCGCATCACCGAAGGCTACGGCATCCTGCAGCCGCGCGTGAGTGTGACGATGGCGAGTGCGGCGGGATCATGGTTCGCGCGCACCTACGCGGGGCACACCGGCGTGGATCCGTACACCACCGCCGTCTCGGACGTGTATCAGGATCTGTTTGACGAGGGTCTGTTCACCGGAAAAGGGCTGTACGACGTGGATGCGTTTGCGGCGGCCCTTGAGGGGCGTGTGCCGGAGAATGCGCTGCTCTCGCATGACCTGTTTGAAGGCCTGTTTGCGCGCGCGGCGCTCGTCACTGACGTCGAAGTGGTCGACGACTACCCGTCCAACGTGCTTGCGCACGCACGACGCGAGCACCGGTGGGTGCGTGGCGATTGGCAGATTCTCGGCTGGCTGCTTCCGTTTGTCCGGTCGCGCAACGGCGTCGTGCGCAACCGCCTGCCGCTGCTGTCGCGCTGGAAGATCTTCGACAACCTGCGCCGCAGCCTGATGGCGCCCGCCACGGTGCTGGCGTTGATTGCGTCGTGGACCATCCTGCCGGGCCATCCCGGCATCTGGACGGCCTTGGTGCTGGCCACCCTGTCATTCCCGATTCTGTCCCACATTACCGAACTCCTCCGGGGGCCTCGCCTGGGTCAGGCGTGGGCGCCGTTCCTGCGCACCCGTGCCGAGGACTTCAACCTCGCGGTCGCGCGTGTCTCACTGCAGGTCACGTTTCTGGCTCATGACGCCGCGGCGCGGCTGCACGCCATCAGCACCACCCTCGTGCGCGTCTTGGTGACCCGGAACCGCATGCTCGAATGGGAGACCGCCGCCGCGAGCGCCTCGCGGTTGGGCGCACTGGGCCCACGACGCTTTCTCAGGGAGATGGCCGTCAGCCCGGTGGTGGCCGTCGGCGTGGCTGCCCTGATCACATTCGTTCGACCTGCCGCGCTGCCAATGGCGTGGGCGATCCTCGTGTTGTGGTTCGTTGCACCGGTGGTGGCCTACCTGCTCAGTCGGCCCATGCCGCGGCGCAAGATTGCGTTGCCGGAGGCGGACCGCGCCTATCTCCTCGATGTCTCCCGGCGCACCTGGGCCTACTTCGAGACGTTCGTCGGTGCGACCGACTATCACCTGCCGCCAGACAATGTGCAGGTCGGACTCACGCAAACGATCGCCCATCGCACCTCACCCACCAACATCGGTCTGGGCATGCTGGCCACGATGTCCGCGCACGATCTGGGCTTCATCACCGCCGAACAGATGGTCGCGCGCCTCCACGCCACGCTCAACACCATCGACCGACTGCAGAAATACGAAGGTCACCTGCTCAACTGGTACGACACCAGAACCCTGGCGCCACTGGCACCCTCATACGTGTCCACGGTCGACAGTGGCAACCTCGCCGGCGCACTGATTGCGCTGTCGGTGGGCCTGCAGGATATTGCGCCGGATCTCTCACGCCGCATGAGCGCGATGTTTGACGCCATGTCGTTCAAGTTCTTGCTCAACCCCACCCGCCAGCTGTTTGCCATCGGGTTCCGGCTGCCTGACGATGACCAGCCGGGGCGGCGGGATGCGGCGCACTATGATCTGCTGGCGTCCGAAGCGCGACTGGCCAGTTTCCTGGCAATTGCCAAAGGCGACGTGCCCGAAAAGCACTGGTTCCGTCTGGGCCGGCCCACAACCGCCGTGCGCAGCACGCCGGTGCTGCTCTCGTGGAGTGCCACGCTGTTCGAGTACCTGATGCCGCTGCTGGTCATGCGGTCCTACCCGAAGACACTGCTCGACGAGTCCTGTTACCTCGTCATCCGCCGGCAGATCGATTACGGCGCCGAGCGCGGTGTGCCGTGGGGCATTTCAGAAAGTGCCTACAACCTCGTGGACCGTCACGGGGACTATCAATACAAGGCCTTCGGCATTCCCGGGCTGGGTCTCAAGCGCGGACTGGGTGACGAGGTCGTCGTCTCTCCCTATTCGACGGCACTGTCAGTGGGGATCGCGCCCAACGCCAGTCTCGCCAACTTCCGTCGCCTTGCGGCCGCCGGCCTGGAGGGCACGTTCGGTTTCATGGACGCCATCGATTACACACCGCGTGACACCGATCCGGCCACCACCGGTGAGTCGGCGCCCAATCGTGGCGTAGTGGTGCCGACCTACATGGCGCATCACCAGGGCATGACGCTGGTGGCGCTGGGCAACGTGTTGACGGGCGACCGGATGGTCAATCGCTTTCATGCCGACCCGCGCGTGCAGGCGACCGAACTGTTGCTGCAGGAACGCATCCCGCGCGACAGCGCTGCGGTGGAGCCCCGCCCCATCGACAACACCCGGGAGGCGGTGCAGGCTCCCGCCAAACCTGTCCGGCGTTTCCGGACGCCGCACACGCAGTATCCACACACGCAGTTTCTCTCGAACGGTCACTACGTGACGTCGCTCACTCAGGCCGGCGGCGGAGCCAGTGTCTGGCGCGGGCTCCCGGTCACCCGCTGGAGACGTGATGCCACGCGCGATGCGGATGGTCAATTCATCTACCTGCGCGACGTCCGCAGCGGCGCGGTCTGGTCGGCCACCTATCAGCCCACCCGAACCGAGCCCGACAGCTACGACGTCACCTTCTCCACCGATCGCGCCACGTACCTTCGTCGAGACCAGGAGATCTCCACACGGCTCGACATCGCGGTGGCCACCGAAGACGATGTCGAGATTCGCCGGATCACGATCAGGAACCACGGCGCGCGCACGCGCGAGATTGACGTCACCAGTTACGCCGAGGTCGTGTTGACGCCGGCGGTCAACGACCTGGCGCATCCGGCCTTCGGCAAACTCTTTGTCGAAACCCAATACCACGCGCACACCTCCGCGCTCATCTGCCGGCGGCGTTCACGCGATCCCAAGGATCCGCAGGCGTGGGCATTCCACGCGTTGAGCATGGACAGCCGGCCGCAGGGACCAGTCGAGTGGGAAACGGATCGCGCGCGATTCCTTGGGCGCGGACGCGACACGTCCAGTCCCGCTGCCCTTGATGGCCGCGCATTGTCGGGCACCACGGGGATCGTGCTCGACCCCATCGTGAGCCTGCGTCAGCGGGTACGGCTGGCGCCGGGCGCGTCGGTGCGCCTGAGCTTCGCCACCGGCATGGCGACCGACCGCGAAACCGTCGAGGCCCTCGCCAGGAAATATCACGATCCCAAGGCCGGTGCGCGCGCATTCGGGCTGGCGCTCGCTCACGCCGAGAGCAGCCGGTATCACCTCAATATTTCTCCCGATGAAGCCGTGATTTTTGAACGGCTCGCCTCCCGTGTGCTGGGCACCGATGGTTCATTGCGCGCGCCCGCCGCCGCGCGTGCGGCCAACACCCTGGGGCAGCCCGGGCTCTGGCCACATGCCATCTCCGGAGACCTTCCCATTGTGCTCGTGCGCGTGAGCACGGAAACCGATCTCGACACAGCTCGACAGGTACTGCAAGCGCAGGAATACTGGCGGCTCAAAGGCTTGCGCGCCGACGTCGTCATCATCAACGAACATCCCCACGACTACCTCGATGAGGTGCAGGTGCGGCTGGCCTCGATGTTGACCGGGGGGGCGTTCCTGCTGCGCGGCGATCGTTTAAGTCACGCGGATCATGTCCTGTTCGACTCGGTGGCTGCGGCGGTACTTCGCGGTGAGTTGCGCGCGCAGTTGGACCGGCCACATCTGGGCACCATGGTGCGTGCCGCCCATGTACCCACACAAGAGGTGCCTTACCCCGCAGACACCGAGTCGCGCGTCGCACCGGAGTTCGAACGGCACAATGGCATCGGGGGATTCACGCCGGATGGTCGCGGGTACGGGGTGGTGCTTGACGGCGCGGCGGAAACACCCATGCCGTGGGCCAATGTCATCGCCAACCCGCAGTTCGGGACCATCATCACGGCGTCAGGCGCTGCACAGACGTGGTCCACCAACAGCCGGGAGAATCGGCTGACGCCCTTTGCCAACGACCCGATTACCGACCCGACGTCCGAGGCGCTGTACGTGCGGGACGACGAGACAGGCCAGGCGTGGTCGCCGACGCCGGGGCCGATGGTGCGGTCGAGGAGTGCCGACCGCTGTGTGGTCACGCACATGGCCGGCGTGAGCCGGTTTGCGCGAGCCGCGCATGGAATTACGCACACGCTGGACGTGTTCGTACATCCTGAGGATCCGGTCAAGTTCTCGATGCTCACGCTGGTGAACACGAGCGAGCAGCGGCGGCGGTTGAGCGTCATTGCGTACAACGAGTGGGTGCTGGGTCCCCCGCGCGAGGGCGAGCATCTGCATGTGGTGACCGACGTCGATTCCCGCACCGGCGCCATCGTCGCCAGAAATCCGTACAACCGCGACTTTGCGGACCGCGTGGCGTTTCTCGGCTGTTCGGAGCGGGTCGCATCGCTGACCGGCGATCGCCGCGCATTCCTCGGGCGACATGGCGATGTGCGGTACCCGGCCGCCCTTCGTGACGCCCAGCTCTCGGGTGAGACAGGGCCGGGTCTTGACCCGTGCGCTGCGCTGCAGGTGGTGGTGGAGCT
The DNA here is from genome assembly GCA_046590915.1 of Vicinamibacterales bacterium. Classification (GTDB taxonomy): domain Bacteria; phylum Acidobacteriota; class Vicinamibacteria; order Vicinamibacterales; family SCN-69-37; genus SYFT01. The sequence continues at coordinate 10,178 of JBKJTD010000322.1, read as the reverse complement.
CGCACCTGGGGAACGTCGCGATGTGGTGTTCATCCTGGGCGAAGGGCGCACCCACGACCACGCGCAACAACTGATCGTGGCCAATGCCACCCGCGAGGCCGCAGAACAGGCGCGTGCGCGGGTGCAGGAGGCGTGGGACGGCATGTTGTCCACGGTGCAAGTGCGCACGCCGGATGATTCATTCGATACGTTGATGAATGGGTGGCTGCTGTACCAGACGCTGAGTTGCCGTGTCTGGACACGCAGCGGGTATTACCAGCCCGGCGGCGCGTTTGGCTTCCGCGATCAGCTGCAGGACGTGATGGCGCTGTTGCTGGCGCGGCCGGACCTCGCACGCGCGCACCTGCTGCGCGCCGCCTCACGCCAGTTTGTCGAGGGTGACGTGCAGCATTGGTGGCACGAGCCGATGGGTCGGGGTCTGCGGACGCGGTGTTCGGACGACATGTTGTGGCTGCCGTTTGTGACGGCCGAATACGTCCGGACCACCGGCGACTGGACGATTCTCGATGAACGGGTGACGTATCTGGAAGCCCCTCCCCTGCCGCCCGATCACCATGAGGTGTACGGCGCTCCGGCGGTCGCCGCCGAGGATGGAACACTCTACGAACACTGCGTCCGGGCCATTGCCCGCGGCACGACGGCAGGCATGCACGGGCTTCCGCTCATCGGCAGCTGCGACTGGAACGACGGCATGAACCGGGTGGGTCCGGAGGGTCGCGGTGAGAGCACGTGGCTGGGATTTTTCCTGCACACCGTGCTCCACAACTTCGCTGTGGTCTGTGATGCGACGCGCGACACTGAGCGCGCGCGACGGTATCGCGCCGACGCCCGCCAGCTCTCGGCAGCGCTCGATCAAGCCTGGGACGGCGCCTGGTATCGCCGCGGGTATTACGACGATGGGAGCCCGTTGGGGTCGGCGGTCAATGCGGAATGCCGGATTGATTCGATAGCGCAGTCCTGGGCCGTCTTGTCCGAGGCCGTGCCCGCGCGCCGCGCCGAACAAGCCATGGATGCCGTGCGGTCGATGCTCGTCGACCGCGGATCGCAGGTGATCCTCCTGCTGACGCCGCCGTTTGATCGCACGCCGCAGGATCCCGGCTACATCAAGGGCTATCCCCCTGGCGTGCGCGAAAACGGCGGTCAGTACTCGCACGCAGCCACATGGGTGGTGATGGCGCTGGCCAAACTCGGCGCCGGCGATGAGGTGATGGAGCTGTTCCACCTGCTCAATCCCATCAATCACACGCGCACGTCTGCGGATGTGGCGAAGTACAAGGCAGAGCCGTATGTGATGGCAGGCGACGTGTATGGCCGGGCGCCCCACGCTGGGCGCGCGGGGTGGAGCTGGTATACGGGCTCTGCCGCCTGGATGTATCGCGCGGGCCTCGAACGCATGCTGGGACTTCGCCGCAGGGGACAGACCTTCTGCATTGCGCCCTGTATTCCGGCGTCCTGGCCCGAATACTCGATGACCTGGCGCGTGAACGGCACGATCTTCGACATCGTGGTGCTCAATCCCGATGCGGTGTGTGGCGGCGTGGCGATGGCCACCTGTGATGGCGTGCCGTGCAGTCCCGAGGCGATTCCCATCCTGACTGACGGACAACGTCACTCAGTGCACATCGTGCTCGGCGAGCCCCATCAACCTGTCTCTTAGAGTACAGCCGTGGTGAGTGGGACCTGACAGGATGTCGCATTCGAGGTCCTATGAGCACAGACAACGCGCGCACCACCACACTCCGTGAAGCACTGCTGGATCGTCGTCGCGAACTTCAGAGCGACGTCGCTGAGAAGGTGCGCCTGAATCGCGAAGCCAAACAGCGCGATGTCGGTGACATGCTCGATTCCTCGGATGCAGACGTGCAGAGCGGCATGGAGTTCACGCTCCTGCAGATGAAAACCGAGACGCTCGCCAACATCGACCGCGCGCTGGCGCGTCTGGACGCGGGTCAGTACGGCGACTGTGCGGAGTGTGGTGACGCGATCGCCGAACGTCGGCTGTTCGCGGTGCCGTTTGCCGTGCGCTGCCATGACTGTGAGCGCAGACGGGAAGTGCGGGCGCAGCGGAACCGGAACTCCACCACCATGAGTTTCGGCACCTCGGTCGCCGGCTCGTCATTTGACATCAGCCTCCGGTAGCGCGTCTTCCTTGGCGGCCACCGTGAGTCGCTCCGACTTGATGTCGACCCTCAGCAATCCGTAGAAGCTCAGGTACACGTTGGCGACGGCAGTCATCGCAAAAAACGCGATGAAGTAGCCACGCCAGCCGTCCATCAGGAGCCGATACCTGGTCACGATCAGCACGCCCGCCACAATGTAGTGGCTCAAGCAGTATTCACACGTCAGCATGTAGAAGAACTTCCGGATCGCCAGTTGCCTGGCGGTTTCGCTCTTCTCCTTGCAGATCTCGCGCGCCTCGCGAAAGATTTCCTCGTGCGTGACGGTCCAGGCCATGCAGGCCACGACCAGTGCCAGCACAAACAGCCAGCAGAGTTGAACAGGAAGCGATTCCATAGCCGCACTGTACTCCGACTTTCGCCGTACAATCGTCCGACATGGACCGCACGATCGTGTTCAGTGATGGCGCCACCAAGGGCAATCCCGGCCCTGGTGGCTGGGGGGCCCTTGTGATTACGCCCGAGGGCCACGTCACCGAGTTGGGGGGCGCCGAGGCGCACACCACCAACAACCGGATGGAGCTGACCGGGGCCATCAAGGCGCTCGAATGTGCGAGGGGCGCGGCGGGCACCGTGGACGTCTACACCGATTCGACCTACGTCATCAAAGGCATCCGGGAGTGGATCTGGGCCTGGCGCCGGCGGGGGTGGAAGACCGCGGAGGGTGCCGATGTCCTCAATCGTGAGTTATGGGAGGCGTTGCTGCCGCTGGTGTCCCCTCGAGTCGAGTGGCACTACGTGCGTGGCCACGTCGGCACGCCCGGCAACGAACGTGCGGATGTCATTGCAGACACACATGCGCGCAAGGTGCCAGTGCCGCTCTATTCCGGTCCACTCAGCGGATACACGGTCGACATCCTCGACGTACCCGCCGATACCTCGGTGCCCGCGCGGTCAAAAGCCCCGCGCAAGGACAAGATTGTCGCGCACTCCTACCTCAGCGTGGTCGACGGCAGAGCCATGCGCCACTCGACGTGGACCGACTGTGAACGACGCGTCAAGGGGCAGTCTGGCGCGAAGTTCAAGAAATCAATCAGCGCCACCGATGAAGTCGCCATTCTTCGCGACTGGCGCGTCGACCCCGGCGATCTGACGTAGGGCGGTCAATCCCCACGCAATGCAGTGACCGGGTCCACCCGGGAGACGCGTCTGGCGGGGAGATAACAGGCCAGCATCGCGGCTGCGGCAAGGAGCAGCACCGAGACTGCCATCATCATCGGGTCGGCTGATGGGATGTCCGCAATCACAGTGCGCATCAGCGTGATCACGGGAACCGCTGCGGCCACCCCGATGAGTGCACCGGCCGCAACCAGCAGCGCGCCCTCCCGTACCAACGGACCAATCACCCGCCGCCGCGTGGCACCAAGCGCCAGGCGAATTGCCGCCTCCCTGCCCCGTTGCCGAGTGACAAACGACATCACCCCATAAATTCCGATCACCGCAAGCAGCAGCCCCAGCGCGCCGAAGGTGCTCAGTACCACCGCGACCATCCGTTGCGGCGCGAGGCGTTTGCGCACCAGTGCGTCCATCGTGTGTACGCCATACACGGGCAAGGTCGGATCCATGGACGCGACAGCGGTCTTGATTTGCGGGACCAGTGACAACGCGTCGGCATTGGTACGGACCGCAAGCGTCATCGATCCCCAGACACCGCGTGCGGCAGGCACGTAATAGGTCGGAGACGGCGGAACTGCCGGATCTCGGTGCCGCATATCGCGGACAAGACCCACAACGGTGGCCGGATCCCCGCCTCCCCCACCCAGGTCCAGCTGCCGGCCAACGGCGCCATCCTCGCCCCAGACCATCCTCGCAAGCGTTTGGTTGACGATGATGACCTTCGGCCCGTTGTCATCGTCTCGACTGGTGAAATCACGGCCGGCAAGCAGCGGCGTCTCCATCGCGCCGAAGTAGCCGTCGGTGACGATGCGCCAGTCGGCCTGGATGGAATCAGTCGCGGCGATTCGGGCGGGACCGACTGGGAACACATTGAGGCTGATATTGCCGGCGGTCATGGGCGCGCTACTGGCCGCCCCGGCCGTCGTGACTCCGGAAAGGGCGCGCACACGTTCCAGAAGTTGCGCGAAGAACGCTTCCGGTCGTTCCCGGGGCGCCACCTGCACGGTGACGATGCGGGCAGGCGTGAAGCCGAGATCCACGGCGTACAGATCGGTCAGTGTGCGCACGGTCAGCCCGGCGACTGTGAGCAGGACGACCGAAAGCGCGAGTTGCCCCACGACCATGAGATTGCGCGACCAGGCTGGGCCGGACGTCACCGAACGAGAGCCGGCGCGCAGGCCTTCGGTGACTTCAAGGCGCGACATCTGACGTGCCGGCGCCAGACCGGCGAGCACCCCGGTGACGACTGACATCGCGCATGCCAACAGCAGCACCCATCCGTCAACGCCGATCTCAAGCGCCCTGGGCAGCTGATCAGCCATGGCCGTGCGCAGCAGCCGCGTGGCGCTGATGGCGATCAGGATGCCCACGGTGCCACCGAGGGCCGCGAGCAGGAGACTCTCGGCGAGCAGCTGGCGCACGATACGACCGCGACCTCCGCCAACCGCCGCGCGAATGGCCATTTCACGTGTGCGAGTGGAGGCGCGCACCAGCAACAAGCCGGACAGATTCGCGCAGGCGACCACCAGCAACACCCCCACCGACGCCAGGACGAGAAACAACACCTGGGACGTCCGTGGCCCCACCACAGACTCGGCAAGCGGAATCAGGCGGGCGCTCCAGCCCGCGTGGTCGTCAGGGTGGTCGCGGCCCAACTGCTCGGCAATGGCGACCATCTCGGTGCCCGCCTGCGTGATGGTCACGTCCGGCCGGAGCCGCGCATAGACATCAAGAATCGAGAGGCCGCGGCGATCTTCGGTCGACGACCCCACCGGCAGCAGCACGTGATCGGCGGTGCTGAGCGCATCCGGTGGCGCCACACCGATGATCTCGTGTGCGCGGCCGTCCACGGTGAGCGTGCGCCCCACGATCAGTGAGTCCATGCCGAAGGCCCGCCGCCAGAAACTGTGCGACACCATGACCACCGGGCTGCTTTGCGGAAGATCGTCGCTCTCGCGAAAGGTACGGCCCACGACCGGCGCGAGCCCCAGCATTGAGAACATGTTGGGTGAAATCCACTTCGCGTCCATCTGGAGTGGCTCACCGATGCCCAGCACCGTCACGGTGCCACCACGTTCGGCTGCGATGCCGTTGAAGCTCCGGCTTCGCGTTTGCCAATCCCGGAGCAGGGGTAATGAGACGGAGAACGCGTCCACACCGCGCGCTGGATTGGCCTGAACGATGCGCACCAACTGGTCCGGCTGCTTGAACGGCAGCGGCGCCAGCACCACGGCATTCAGCACGCTGAAGACGGTCGTACTCGTACTGATGCCGAGTGCAAAGATGAGGACGGCACCACACGTGAACGCCGGCGTGCGACGAGCCACTCGTGCGGCATACCGCAGGTCCTGACCCGCATGCTGGAGCCACAACGGCCACCACACGGACCGCGCGTCTTCTCGCACCGCCGAGACGTTGCCAAACGCGACGGCCGCTGCGCGCCTCGCTTCAGTGGGCGCCATCCCTTCCGCTTCGCGCTCTTCAGCGTCCAGTTCCAGATGCTGCCGAATCTCGCGCTGCAGGTCGTCGTCGCGATCAGTCTTCCGGCCCGTGCCCATCAGCTCCGCGCCTTTCCGGGTTGGAGCAGCCGGGCCATCGCCTGCGACAGCTCCTGCCACTTGGATTGCTCGACTTTGAGTTGTGCTCGGCCCTTGGTCGTAATCCGGTAGAGCTTCAGTTCACGACCGGACTCGGTCATCTCCCAGCCGGACGAGAGACATCCAAGTTTTTCAAGCCGCTGGAGGGCCGGGTACAACGAGCCGTGCTCCACACTGAGCACGGCGTCTGATCCGGACTTGATGTGTTTGACGATGCCGTGACCGTGCAGTGGGCCAAACAGCAACGTGCGGAGGATCAGCAGGTCGAGGGTGCCCTGGATGACGCCGGGCTTTTTCGGGGTGGGAGGCATGGAAGGTAATCTACTATACGTGGTAGATTACCTTCCAGTTCACCCGGGCTCATGCCCGCGGCGATTATTCGCGGTCGAATGCGGCGATGCGTGCACGTGTCACCTGGTCGCCGGCCATCTGCGCGGTCACGGCCGCACCCCGCGCGAGCGCGGTGTCAATTGAAGATTCTCTGATCTCGTACATCCAGTGCCGCAGGGTGCGAACCGCCATCGGCTCCGCGCGCTCCAGCATCGAGACCGTGCGCACCAGCGCTGCCCTGCTGTCCTCGACCGTCACGAGTTCATCCACCAGTCCTGCGGCCTGTGCCTCGGGTGCCGTGCGCGGATCGGCCGACAGCGTCCATCGGCGCGCCACACCTTCGGTCATGCGGGTGACGATGAACGGCCAGATCATGGCGGGGATCACGCCCCATAACAATTCGGGCAGGCCAAAGGAGGAGCGATCGGTGGCCGTGACCCAATCGCAGGCGGCAGCGATACCCAGTCCCCCACCGAGAGCGCGACCATCAACAAAGGCCAGCGTCGGCTTTGGCGAGTCGATCAGTGACACGAGCACGGAGGAAAATCCCCTCACATCAGAGCGGTCTTCGTCATCTTCGGTGACCAGATCCAGGCCGCTGCAGAACGTGCCCGGCTCGACGCCCACAAACATCACCACGGCCGCCGGGGAACTGAATGCCGCGTACATGTCGATCATCAAGGTGTCCACCGACGAGGGGGACAGCTGCGCCGGCAGGCGCACCACTGCGGTTTTTTCCAACTCCATTCGCTGATCTACATCAAAGGTGATGCCAGGCCCTTTGCTGGCAAGTTTGCCTATGACGACGCCAGCCGGGACCCGGCACTGACACTTCGGTAACCCGGCACATGGAATCTGTGATCACCGAGTTCGCGATGGGTATGATCAGGCGATGATTGTGCTATCGGCGCTCGAACTTGGGCGTGTCCGCCAAGGCTCCACGCGACGGACGGCGCTCGATGAGGCACTGACCGTCGCCCGGCATGTCGAGGCGCTGGGATACCGTCGGATCTGGGTGGCCGAACATCACAACATGCCGATGGTCACGACGGCGGCGACCGCGGTCGTGATCGGGCATCTTGCGGCCGGTACGTCGACCATTCGTGTCGGCGCGGGCGGCATCATGCTGCCCAATCACGCGCCCTACGTGATTGCGGAGCAGTTCGGCACGCTCGAGACACTGTTTCCCGGCCGGATTGATCTCGGTCTTGGACGTGCGCCAGGGACTGATCAGCTGACACTCCGGGCCCTTCGCCGCGATCCCGCCAACGCCGAACACTTCCCTCAGGATGTGCGGGAGCTGCAGGCGTTTCTCGCGCCGGTGGCGCCGGGGCAGCGTATTGAGGCCGTGCCGGGGTCGGGCACGAATGTGCCGATCTGGATCCTCGGGTCCAGTCTGTTTGGCGCACAGCTGGCGGCGGAGTTCGGGCTGCCGTTCAGCTTCGCCTCCCACTTTGCGCCGAAACATCTCGACGAAGCGCTGGCGATCTACCGGGCACGCTTCAAGCCGTCTGCACAGCTGGCCGCCCCTTACGTCATGGTCGGCGTCAACATCGTCGCCGCCCAGACCGATGAGGAAGCGCAGCGGCTTGCGACGTCGCACCGGATGTCGTTTGTGGACATTTACCGTGGGACATCAAGGCAATTGCTCCAGCCGCCGATTGATGACATCAGTCTCTACCTGCTGCCCCACGAAACAGAAACGGCGGCGAAGATGTTTCGTCGCGATATTGCCGGCTCGCCTGAGACGGTGCGCCAGGGGATCGGCGCACTGCTCACCCGCACACGCGCCGACGAACTCATCGTCGTGTCGGACATCTACGACTTCGGGAAGCGGCTGCGGTCATTCGAGATTATTGCGGAAGCGGCCCGCCTTCGCTGAACGATCAATCACGCGGGTCGAGGGGCCAGATATCGGCATAGGCCGCGCAACACCGCACACAGCCGCGTCGCGTCCATCGCCACTGGTAGGTCTTCAAAAACTCGTCGAGATGGTCCATCAGCAGCGCGCGGGCCTGGTTGATGAGTTTCATCTCCTCGGTCGCCTGTGCTTTCCGGCTCGGCAGTCGAAAGCGGTCGGGGTGTTTCGATCTGGTCAGTACCCGGTGGACCTGAATCACATCCTGCACAGTCGTCGGCAGGTGCAGCCCCAGTTGGTGCAGGGCTTCGATGATTTCGTCCCGGGTGGGAGAGCGTCGACGCATGGAGGGTCTGCCTCAGCGTAATGCATGGGCCGCGCCAGTGCACCAAATCGCGCTTCCAGAAGTAGACTTCGCAACGGCGCTGGTCTAATCGCGCGATGGGAGAACATTTGTGGCTCAGTTCAAGGATGATTGGTATCGGCAGTGGGCTCGACTTGGAGCCCAGATACGGCTGAGAGAGCTTCATGCCGAAATGGCCGAGATTTATCGGGTGTTTCCGGAATTGCGTTCAGAGAGTCGTTCGGGAGTGACGTCCGGATCTGTCAAGGGGACGCGCCGGTTCTCATCAAAAGGCAAGGCCGCCATCAGCGAAGGTATGCGCAGATACTGGGCCAGACGCAAGGCGGGGGCTGCGGTCGAGAGTTAGTCGCGACCTGCTCGAATCTCGTCGAGGAGGGCGGCGGAGAGAACGACACATGATCCAGCAATGGCCGCAGGGTCTTCAAGCCGCTCTGTGATCCACAAGGGCGCCTTCCAAGCCGCGCACGCGTCGTCCCGCCTTGTCGCCATGCTCTCCAAGGCGAGCCCCGCGACGACCTGCACCAGCCACCGCATCCGGCACGAGGAGATCAACAGGCACGTCCGTCAGCACCCCTTCGATCAGGCGTGCACGCAGCCAGATGCCGGGCTGAATGTCCAACCGGAATCCACCGGCCTCCATTGCCGCATGAAGTCGCGGATCGTCTTGCAGAAGTGCCGGGTCCACCACGAGGTCGCCATCGGTCGTGTACTCTGCAACGGCAAGGCTATAGCATCACCCGTGTGCAGGTAAATCGCCTGGGCACCGGCCAGAATGACTGCCTGGCGCTGTTCACCAAGGGCGTCGAGAGCGTCGAGCAGCACCCCGCGTGCGGCGACGTAGATCGGCGCGATCATGCCAGCTCATCCTCGCGGTGACTGGACAGGGAATGCAGCACGGCCTCTGCCTCACTTGGCGCTCGCCCGGGACTGGTCAGCAAGTCAACCGCGACCTGGCTCGCGGCGACAAACGTCAGCCGGTCTGCCGTGGTCGGTCGCGCAAACACGACCTCATCAAACGGTGCCAGCAGCATGACGTTTGCACCAGTGTCAGCCGGCGCGAGATTGAGGAACTTCGCCGCGCCCTCGATGTCGTCGACGTACACCATCGCCAACCTCGCCGGTGCGATGGGCGCAATCTTGTTGGCGGCCAGCGACCCAGTGATGACCATCCGACGGGCCCCAGCTTTCGCAAGTCCGCGGACAAGATTGTCAATGCCACGTGGATCGAAAAACCCGCGCGCGTCATTGCTCTTGAGCACGGAGTAGTCCTGCGCCCATCGGCGAATCAGGGCCGGCCGGTCAACAACCTCAACGGCGCCACGAGGCTTTCGCTCCAGGAGCGCCTCCTGCGCGAGCCACTCCACCAGTCGAGATGCGTAGCTGATATCCACCTGGGCTCGGGCGCCAAGGTCGGAGATCGACAGCGGCAGGCGGAAATCACACAGTGCGCGAACGACACGTCCCGCCTTGGGCCCCCGCAGAGATCGGCCAGGCGCCGCGGCAGGGCGAGGATCAGCAAGCGCTCCAATCGTTTCAACAAACAGCCCTGGCTGCGACAGCACCAATCGAACATTCCCGGTGAGGTCGATGTAGTTCAAGTTTGCGGCTTGCAGCTGGTCTCGCGTACGCGGTGACAGGAATGGCGCGGCCACGAGCGTCGACCCAGGAGCATTTGGAGCCGCGGCGGCTGCGACGTCAGCCACACCCCTCGGCAGCAGGCGGTCCTTGAGCTCGAC
>JBKJTD010000089.1:0-2522 GCA_046590915.1 Vicinamibacterales bacterium | reverse complement strand
TTCCAGACCGCGGCTGACTTGAAGGCCGCCCTGGCCGCGGTGGGGGCGGGAGAGCCCGCACCATCGATCGCCGTTCTGCCGTTCGCCAATCTGAGCGCCGACAAGGAGAATGAATATTTCGGGGACGGCCTCGCCGAAGAAATCATCAATGCGCTCACGCAAGTACCGGGCTTGCGCGTGATCGCGCGCACGTCGGCCTTTGTGTTTAGAGACAAGCAGGAAGATGTGCGGCGGATTGCCGAGATGCTGGGCGTGGCCAACGTCCTCCAAGGTAGCGTCCGCAAGGCAGGGAACCGTATTCGGGTGACGGCCCAGTTGATCACCGCGGTGGATGCAACGCAGGTCTGGTCGCACCGCTACGACCGGGAGGTGGGCGACGTCTTCGCCGTACAAGACGAGATCGCACAGGCCGTCGTGGACGCCCTAAGAGACCGCTTGGGAGCGCCAGTCACCAGGCAGATTGCGCAACGGCAAACGGCGGACATCGAGGCCTACCATCTATACGTCGAGGGCCGCCACTATCTTTACAAGTACACGCCGGACGGCATCGACAACGGCCAGCGCCTGTTTGAGGAGGCGCTGGTAGTCGATCCAAGCTACGCCTTACCGCTGGTCGAGCTTGCCCACTGTTACTGGTTGAATACGATGACCAGGAGAATCTCCGCGCGCGAGGGGGCGATCAAGGGTATTCGAGCGGCCGAGAGGGCTGTGGCTCTGGACCCTACGCTGGGAGAGGCTCTCGGCATCCGCGCGTTCTTTAGAGCGCTGTATGAGTACCGCTGGGCCGAGGCCCTCGAGGATATGGAAAGGGCCATGGAGATCAATCCAGCCTCCGCGTTGACCTCTCACGGGCAGGCGGTTGTGCTCGCGGCGCTCAATCGATTAAGCGAGGCCGTGCAGAAGCAGGAATATGCGCTCAAGGCTGACCCCTTTTCCCCGCGGGACCAATTCTTCATGGCCCGGCTGCTGGTCTGTCTCCGGGAGGATGAGCGCGCCGCCCAATACGCAAATCGGGCGATAGAGCTTGCTCCGGATGCCTGGTTGGCCCATGGCGCGCTTGGTTTGGTGCAGCTGCGCACGGGGAAAATCAGAGAAGCCATCCGCACACTGGAGATCGCAAATGGCCTTGGACCCGTCGGTCACTATCTCAACGGATGGCGCGGGTGTGGCTATGTGCTGTCTGGCGAGACGGACAAGGCGGAGCGGCTCCTGCAGGAGCTCCGGGAAATGGCTGCGCCCGTTCCCGCGGCCATGATCCATGCGCAGCTCGGAAACACGGATGCGGCGTTCGACCAATTGGAAGCAGCGGTCCACGGACGGGATTTTCAGCTTTATAACCTTCAGATGGATCCAGCGTTTGACAAACTGCGATCCGATCCGCGATATGAGCACATCCTTCGTTTAATGAAGCTGCCGGCCTGAACAGCGCCCTTGCGGAGCGTATTCGGCAGATCACGTGTGGACTCACGACTGTTCAGGGTCACCGCATTCGACGCAATCTCATTACTGGGTACGTTGGCCTGCGTCGGAATCACGCGGCACTGCTGGTGGTCGTGCCCCCGGGCGCTGCGCTCCGTCCCGGTCGACTACGACCCTGTGAACCACGGACGCGTGGTCGGATTCGTCCGGAAAAAATCCACGAGTCGACTGGCAGCGTCGGATAAGGCCCGGGATGTTCGGGAAGACACCCACGCAAGACGGACTATCGGCTCGCTAAAAGTCCGCCGATTCGAGTGCCTGCGACGCAGCCTTGAGAGGCCGCACCTCGTTCTGGACCTCGTCCCAAAGAATGTCCTCGTCCACTCCAAAATAGCTGTGGATGAGAATGTTCGCAGACCAATATGCGGAAGGTCTTCGACGCGTTGGCCACGCTGCCGGATGCCGCCGTGCGCGAACTGACCATCGGAGAGGTCGCGCGACATACGGGGTCCGTGTTGCGGATGAAATCGTTGTTGACCTCATGAAGTCGGCCGGTGTCATCGACTACCGCGCGGCCCTGCCGGAAGTCGTGACGGTCGATGTGATTCCCTTTGCGTCGCCGCGGCTGCTCTGGCATGAAGGTCGTCACCAGGCGCGAAAAGGATGCAGGCGACCTACTCTTCCTTCGTCAGTGGTTTGCCGTGCGTCGTGAAACGCCGCCGGAGGTCTGAGCTGGCCGCCGTCGCCGGTCGAAGCCTGACGACACCTGCGCGCCTGGCAATTTAGTCCACGACAGTACGCAGAAAGTGCGGTCCTCTCTCGCTGCCACGCGACACCGGGCCAGCATCCGCCTTGCGCTGGATCCCCGCCGCCGAACAGGGGGTGCTGCATCAGATCGTGCGCGAGCATTACGAGACGTTCCGCGCACAGGTGGCGGAGCACCGTGAATGCGGGTATTCTGGCGACGGCAGAAGCCAACTGGAAGGCGTTCCCCGAGCGAGTTAGGGCGCTGGGGGGCTGACAAGGAGTGAGGTGCCTATGAACATGAAGCAACTGACGGGCGTGGTGATGGCGGGTGTGGTGGCGATGGCGGCGGGCGGCGC
>JBKJTD010000282.1:0-6032 GCA_046590915.1 Vicinamibacterales bacterium | reverse complement strand
ACAACATCGAAATCGGCGTCAAAAACACCCTCAACGCATCGTTTGATGCCGGCCTGGTCCTGGAAGCGCTCAAGGAGCGCGGCGAGGTCGTCTCAAAAATGGCCTACAGCGACTGGCAGCGTGCCGGTGGCTACTCCCGGGCGCTCACCCAGCATGCCATTCGAATGGTGCAGAGAAATCTCACCCCTGGTGGCGACAAGAACGGGGCCGACATCAATCTCGCGCTTGATGCGCTTGAGATGGCGTTCACCCATCCCCACATCAACGCCTTTGTGATTGTCGGCGGTGACTCCGACTTCATCAGCCTCGTCGAGAAGTTGAAGCAGTACGACAAGAAGGTGTTTGTCGTCGGCGGACAGCAGTTCACGAGCGGCATCATGCAGCGCAACTGCCACGAGTTCATCGCCTACGAAAACCTCATCGGTGTGGGCGCCGGCAGACGAGGCGGGGGAGCACGTGGACCCAAGGCCGATCGTGCCGACCTCGCGGTCGTGATTCCGCTCGTGAAGCGCGCGCTCAAGGTCATGCTCGAACGCGACGTGGATCCGCAGCTGGGTCTCTTCAAGAGCACCATGCTGCAGCTCGACTCGACATTCAACGAACGGACATTTGGCGCGGGCACGTTCCGCGACTTCGCGCAGAAGCTCGAAAAGGCCGGCGTGCTTCGTGTGCATCAGGGCAAGGGCGGCTGGCTGGTGGCACCCGCCGAGGGTGTCTCCCTCGAGGTGACCCAGGGCGAAGCGGACGCGGCAGCCGCCGCGCCGGTGGCCGATAATGCTCCAGCCGGGCGGGAACTGCAGCAGTCGCAGCCTCCACAACAGCGTCAGGTGAGGGAACCCCGGCAGCCGCGCGAACCGCAGCAGCAGTCGCAGGCGTCGATGGCACCGGTCGCCGTGATTGGTGGTGCCGCCGAGGGCATCAGCGAATTGCACCGCATCATTGCGGGCACAGAGGTGCGCAAGTGGCCGCTGTATCTGCGCCAGGTCAAACAAATCGTGCGCGCGCAGGCACCGCCATTCGATGAGCGGGCCTACGGATTTGCGTCACTCGTGGACCTGCTCCGGGCGTCGCACAAAGAGGGCGCGTTCCGTGTGGAGCGCGATCGCCAGGGTGTGATTCGCGTGTTCCAGGCCGGCTCAGCCGGGCTTGTTCCGACATCGCAGACAACCAGCCCCTCCGACGACGTGCAGGAAATGGAGCCGAGGGGCTCTAGCCCCGCGGACGACACACGGGCTGAAGCCCGAGTGCTCCAATTGGACGAACCCGTGCCCGCGGGAATCGAAGCGCCTGTGGAAGCTCCCGCCACTGCGACCAGACGGCCGGCGCGCAAGCGCGCCACCAAGTCGGCCACGTCCAGAGCCACCAAACCTGCCACGAAGAAGGCCGCGAAAAAAGCCAAATCCTGACCTGACATGCGATGCCCTTCACCGGAGGGCATCTGTGATGAGTCAGTGGAAGGTTGTTTCTGGCCGGCGTCGGTGGATCAGGCACTCGTCAATCTCTCGTACCGCACTATCCGCGCATCGGCGTGACGTCCGCCACGTTCATTAGGACGGACGTAGAATGCCCCATGCTCCGAACCCTTCACGCCTCCGTGGTCGCTGTGATTCTCGTCCTTGCCGTCCCTGTCCTGGCGCAACGGCCACCGGTGATGGGGCGGAACGCCGGGGTGTCGACGGGGCATCCGCTTGTCACGTCGGCAGCCATGGAAATTCTGCAGCAAGGGGGCAACGCATTTGACGCGGGAGTCGCCGCGCTGCTGGTCGGGGGTGTGGTCGAGCAGGACCTCTACAGCCTCGGAGGCGAGGCGCTCGTGCTCGTGTATCCACAGTCCGAAAAAACCGTCACGTCCATCGTCGGCCAGGGCTGGGCCGCGCGAGGGGCGACCATCGATTGGTACACCTCTCGCAACCGGACGCTCGCGGGCTCCGGCCTTGATCCTGTCGTGGTGCCCGGTGCCATTCACGGAGCGCTGACGGTGCTGGAGAGGTGGGGCACGCTGTCAGTGGCCCAGGTGTCGAGGCGCGCGATCGAATACGCCCGTGACGGGTTCGCGCTGCGTCCACGGACCGCGCGATCCATTTCGGGGCAGCGCCGATTCATCGACGAATGGCCAGGCAACCAGAAGACCTGGCTCAAAGCAGACGGCACACTCTACGAAGCGGGCGATACCATCACGTTGCCAGACCTGGCGTTGACACTGCAGAAACTCGTCGACGCCGAACGCGCCGCCGTCAGGCGCGGTCGCACGGCGGGGATCGTGGCCGCCAGGGACCGCTTCTACAAGGGCGACATCGCGCGTGAAATCGTCGGATTCCTGAAGAAACACGGCATGCCCTGGGACGAGAGTGACTTCGCGGAGTTCTACGCGCGTGTCGAACCAGCCACATCGATCACCTATCGCGGCTATCAGGTCTACAAGCAGGGCTTCAACAGCCAGGGGCCGTCGATGCTGCAGTCGCTGAACATCCTCGAGAACTTTGACCTGCAGGCGATGGGCCACAACTCGGCCGACTACCTGCACGTGGTCACCGAAGCGATGAAAATGGGCTATGCGGATCGCGACACGTATTACGCCGATCCGGCGTTTGTGGAGGTTCCGCAGCGGGGCTTGTTGTCGAAGGACTATGCCAAACAGCGCGCGGCGCAGATCGACATGACGAAGGCGCAGCCCGACCAGGTCGCGGGCGATCCGCTGCCGTTTGACGACAAGGTCAAGGAGTGGAGGTTCTGGCGAGCTGGCCGCAAGCCCGAAGGGCAATCGGCCAGCGAAGCCCGCCGAAGCGCCGTAGGCGCGAAGGAGGGCGTTGGTGGCGTGGGTGGTGTAGGTGGAGTGGGCGAGGGTGCTGAGGGAGGGGCTGTTCGGGCCGGCGACATCGATCACTCCCTGAAAGACACGACGCACATTGCGATTATCGACAAGGCCGGCAACGTGTTTGACTCGACGCCGTCAGGCGGGTGGATCACGGGTGGCGTGATTGCCGGCAACACCGGCATCGGTCTTTCGACCCGCGGAGAACAGTTCTGGCTTGACCGTGATCGGGCGGCGCAACTGCGTCCGCGTTCACGGCCGCGCTACACGCTGACGCCGAGCCTGGTTTTGAAAAATGGGGAGCCGTTCCTCGCGCTCGGCACGCCGGGTGGCGACAATCAGGAGCAGACGATTCTGCAGGCGCTGCTCAACGTGCTTGAGTTTCAATCCGCGTGGTATCCGAACCTGCACACGGCATTCGAACTGCCGCGCCTGCAGACGTTCCACTTCCTCGGATCGTTCTGGCCCCACCGCATCGACGCCAACCGCCTCGATCTCGAAACCGGAATCGCCCCTGCGGTGTTCGAGTCGCTGAAAACCCGCGGCCACAACGTCCGCATGGTCGCGCCGTTCTCGATCAGCGGCTGCGCGACAGCCGTCATGATCGACCTCCGCACCGGCACGCGGATCGCCGGCGCGGACCCGCGCCGCGACTGTTACGCGGCGGCGTACTGATCAGCCGACGCTAAAGCTTCGGCCTCCATTTCTGGGCCCTTGGATCCCTTGGACCTCTGGACTTCATCACTTCCCCCGATACTGCCACAGCCCTTCCTTGAGCATGCGCAGCACTTCGTCCACGGCCGCCTGAAGTTCGCGGTCGAAGCCCTTGAGCTCGTCCTCGGGGGTGTTTTCGACCCACACGTCCGGAGTGACGCCGAAGTTTTCCAGGTTGATGCCGTAGTTGTTCGGGCGCTCCGGGTCGTAGGTCACCACGAGTGAGCCGGGTGTGCGAATCGACCCTCCGTTGATCAACGCGTACGACCCCGTGGCAATGACGGCCGCGGCGGTGGGGTTGCCGACGATGCGTCCGAGACCGAGATCGCGGAAGGCCTGGGGCGTCACCTCGGAGTCCGACCCGGACCGCGCG
Organism: Vicinamibacterales bacterium; assembly: GCA_046590915.1. GTDB lineage: Bacteria > Acidobacteriota > Vicinamibacteria > Vicinamibacterales > SCN-69-37 > SYFT01. The sequence continues at coordinate 2,133 of JBKJTD010000282.1, read as the reverse complement.
TTGATCATCATCACCTTCGGCCCTGCAATGGCCTGACGGGGGCGGCGGCCCCATTCGGGTGCCCCCCAGCGGTTGTTCCAGTATTCGTACGGACGCCGCTCGAGGATGTCGATGATTTCCTGGTCGGTGTTGCCGCCGCCGTTGTAGCGGATGTCGACGATGATGCCCTTGGCGTTCCAGAACTGATTGATCTCGTTCTGAAATTTGACCAGCGACGGCGCATTCATCGACTGGATGTGCACGTAGGCAATCTCGCCGTTGGTCGCCTTGCTCACAAACTCTCGGTTCCTGGCGACCCACGCATCGTATTTCAACGTGTTCAGCGACGCCACCGACTGAATGCGAAGGTCGCGCGGCTTCGCGCCCGTCGCGGCTGACGACACCGTGAGTTGCACGTATTCATTGAGCGGGCTGTTGAGCATCGGCCAGTAGTTGTCGCCCGCCTTTACCTGCACGCCATCAATCGCCAGCACGTAGTCGCCGACCTTGATGTCGAGCCATTCCTTATCAGCAGGCCCATCGGGATACACATGCGTGATTTTGTAGCGGCCCGCATCGGGCGCCAGTTCCACACCGAGATATCGCGTTTGATACTCCGTGGCTTGTGGGTCACTGTCGGGGCCACTCACCCCGGTGTGCGACGCATTGAGTTCGCCAATCATCTCGTTGGCAAGGTCATACACGTCTTCGTTGGCGCCGACGTACTTGAGCAGCGGCTCGTACTTGGCGCGCAGCGCATTCCAGTCCTTGCCATGCATCTTCTCGTCGTAGAAGCGGTATTTCATCACCCGCCACGATTCGTCGAAAATCTGGGCCCACTCCTGGCGCTGGTCCACACGCACGTTCACCGTGAAGGTCACCCGGGTTCGACGACGTGCGCCGGTCATCTCCATGCCCCAGAGTTCATTGTTCTCGGTGAAGAAAACGCGCCGACCATCAGCCGTGGGTGTGAGGCCGGCATACGCGCCGGCGACCAGCCGCTGCCGGTCGCGGCCATCAACGCCGACCGAGAACAGCGCGGGCCCCTGGTCATCACGCGATCGGAAATAGACCGTGCGCCCATCGTGCGAGAGAAAGAACCCCTGGACCGGATTTGCACCAGAGGTGATGGCCACCGCGCGCCGATCGATCCGCGTCACATCCGGCGTCGTCAGAGCAGCACCCACGCCCCCCAGGCCCCCCACGCCACCTACGCCATCCACACCACCCACACCACCCGCTCGTCCAGCAGGCGTCGCTCGCCGAGTCCGTTCCTTGACGGTCGGATCGTTCGGGTCTTCCGTCATGCGGGCAAGCGGTACCACAAAGATGTGTGCCTGGTCGCCATTCCGGTTGCTGATGAAGACGACAGTCTTGCCGTCGGGCGTGATCACGGCCTGCGTGTCCGCCCACGGATTCTGAGTGACGTTGACCTCGCGCTTGGACGCCAGTTCCATCAGAAACACATCCGCGTTCTGGTCGCGGTCGCGTTTGGTGTAAATCAGCCACTGGCCATCCGGGGACCATCCCGACACCGTGTACCCGCCAGCGATGTTGTAACCCAGCTCCGTCGTCGCGCCGCCTTCAACCGTGGTCACGAACAGACGGTTGTTGGCGACCCACGCGAGTGTCGACGAGTCCGGGGAGAATCCGGCAATGGTCTTGAACGACTCGTGGGCGGTCACCTTGCGGGTGGCGCGGGTCTCACGGTCGTAGATCCAGATTTCCTCCTCCTTCGATTCGTCCGACGTGTACGCCAGCCATCGGCCATTGGGCGCGAACGTCTGATTGCGCTGTCGCCAGGAATTGCCGGTCACCTGTTGCTTCTCACCGAACTCTTGGTCCGTCGGCACGACAAAAATCTCGCCGCGTGTATCAACCGCCGCGTAATCGCCGTCAGGTGTGATCGCAAAACTGTCGGGTCGATTCTGAACCTGGACCGTGCGCGTCAGATTGCGCTGCCGATCAAAGGCCATGTCGATGACCACGCGCGTCGGGTTGCGCTGACCGACCTTCAGCGTCCAGATCTCAAATTCATTTTCGTACGCGATGGTCGTTCCATCCGGGCTCATCGACGGAAACTGCACCCCGTCATCGTCGTGCTGTGTGACCTGCGCGGGTGCGCCACCGGTGGAGGCGATGCTCCAGATGTTG
>JBKJTD010000223.1:0-17077 GCA_046590915.1 Vicinamibacterales bacterium | reverse complement strand
CGGACCGCCCCGGTCTCGGCGTTGCGGATGACGACCGCGGCGCCCGGCAGGACGCCTCCGGTGGCGTCGGTGACCGTGCCCTGCATCGTGCCAGCGACAGTTTGGGCGTACGCGGGTGCCGCGCACAGGCACGACAAGGTCAAAATAAGAGCGGCGAACGTACGATGGTGCATGAAGGCCCCCTCCCAGGGTGGCCAGAGGATAGTCGCAGCCTCCCCGGGCGTCAAATCGGGAGTGGCCCAGCGCTTGTCCCCGATTGCACACGCGCCTGGGAGGGGGGGCGGGACAATTGAAGCATGAGGCGCCGCGACCGACCCACCCCGCACCATCCGCTGCCGCACAACCATGTGCACCGCCGCCGACGCCGGCAGCGTGCCCGTCGCCATGTGCACTCGATGCTGCTGGCCGGGGCAGCGATGTTTGCGCCGCACGCAGCCGCGCCCCCTGTGCTGCCGACCGCTCCGATCACGCTGATTGAGGTCAAGAAATCCCCGGCGGGGCTGGTCACGACGACCTCCCGATTCCGCCTGGTGGGGGAACACGCGTTTGACGGTCTGATCAAGGAAGCGTCTCGGCGTTACGGTTTGTCAGTGGCCCTCATCCGCGCGATTATTGGCAGTGAGTCCGGCTTTGATTCCATGGCCGTGTCGGGCGCCGGTGCGCAGGGATTGATGCAACTGATGCCGGCCTTGTCACAGGATTTGGGCGTCGACGACCCGTTTGACCCGCGCGAGAACATCATGGCCGGCACGAAGTACCTCAGCGGGTTGCTGGCCGAGCATGACGGCGATCTCGAATTGGCCCTGGCCAGCTACAACGCAGGGCCCGGCAACGTCGCCAAGTATCAGGGGATCCCGCCGTTCAAGGAGACGCAGGCGTATGTCGAGCGCATCACCCAGTTGGTGGGGTGGATCGGGGTCGCGGATGACTAGTGCACGCCCGTGGGCGCCGATTCTTCTGACGGTGGCGCTTGCGGTCGTCGGTGGGGCGTGCGCCACGCTGGAGCAATTGCGCGGCCTCGTGCAGGCGCCACAGTTTACCGAGGCGGACGACCGCCGCGCGGAGATTCGGTTGTTGGGGCCCAGCACGTCGTCTCCCCTGGGTGGCGCGGCCATCCGGCTCTGGACGCGTGTACGAAACCCGAACCCGTTTGGACTCACGCTCGCGACCCTGCGCGGTTCGTTGTTCCTGGAGGGGAGTCGCGCGGCGGACGCGGACTTTCCGCTCGGATTACCGCTGACTGCCGGCGGCGACGAGGTGATTCCGCTCGACCTGCGCGTGAGTTTTTCCGACATCCCCGGTCTGGCCAATGCCATCCGACGCGCGGTCACCGGCGATCCGCTTGAGTATCGACTCAACGGCACCGTGGGTGTCGACGCCCGTCAATTCGGCACGCCCACCTTTGGCCCGATGGACCTGCTGGCGGGTGAGATCCGCACGCGTTCAATACCAGATTAACCATGGTGGGCATGATGGGCATGAGGGTGATGGGTTGAAATGCCGCCTTTGGCGGCATTCGCAGCAGGAGAGAGACGCCGATTGCATGCTCCCCATCATTCACGAGGAGTATGCAATCGGCGTCTCTCTCCTGCTGCGAGGCCCGGCTCCGCCGGGCCTTCAACGCTGTCGTCCTGATACCAGCCTCGGTCTCCTTTGTCCTCATGGTCCCTCATGGAGCCTCATGGTGAATTAGAATTGACCGCCATGAGAACCCTCGAAGAGAAGTTTGCGACGCTCGGCACCGACCACGCTCCCGGCCAGGAGGTGCGGCAGGGCACCGGCACGCCGGACGCGGAACTGCGCGGGGACGTGCTCGCCGGGACGCCCGTGGACTTTTCGCATGGGGACGTCAACGACACCGCGTTTGCGCCGACGCCGGGAGCACTGGACGAGTTTGTCTCCGGTGTCCATCGCGGCGGCTCACAGGCGTACACCGAATATCGGGGAGGGGCCGACCTGCGCGACGTGCTGGCGGCGAAGCTGGCGGCATTTACCGGGGCGCCGGTGTCTGGCTCGCAGGAACTGATCATCACGCCGGGCACGCAAGGCGCGCTGTTTCTTGCGCTGGGCGCCACGGTCACGGCCGGTGACCGAGTGGCCATCGTGCGGCCTGACTATTTTGCGAACCGGAAATTGGTGGAATTTCTCGGCGCCGAAGTGGTGCCGGTCACGATGGACTACCTGCCACGTGCGACCGGAGCCGGTCTCGACCTTGGCCAATTGGAGGCGGCATTCAGATCCGGCGTCCGCACGTTTCTTTTTTCCAATCCCAACAATCCGGCTGGCGTGATCTATTCGCCCGATGAGATTGCCTCCATCGCGACACTTGCCAATCGCTACGGTGTCACGGTGATCGCCGACCAACTCTACTCACGTCTGCTGTACACAGGCTCGACCTACACCCATCTGCGTGCGTCCGCGATCGACGCCGACAAGGTCGTGACAATCATGGGCCCGTCCAAGACGGAGTCGCTGAGCGGCTATCGGCTCGGCGTGGCCTTTGGCGCGGCGCATCTCATTGAGCGGATGGAAAAACTGCAGGCCATCGTCTCCCTGCGCGCGCCCGGCTACTCGCAGGCCGTCCTGCGCACATGGTTCGATGAGCCGGCAGGGTGGATGCAGGATCGCATTGCCAAGCACCAAGCCATCCGCGATGCGCTGATTGCGACGTTTCGGCGTGCCGAGGGACTCGCGGTGCGCGCACCCGAGGCGGGCAGCTACCTGTTCCCCCGACTGCCGAAGATGCCAATGGGGATGCACACACTTGTGCGCGCGCTCCGCACGCAGGCGGCCGTCACGGTCACGCCCGGCACAGAGTTCAGCCCGGATGCGACAGACAGCATCCGCTTGAACTTCTCGCAGAACCACGAGGCCGCCGTGCAGGCCGTGGAGCGGATCGTCCAACTGATCGCCCGCTATCGCACGGACTGAAGTCCGTCTGCTCCGTACGGCACGCGTGTCGAATCAGGGTTAAAGCCACTCAAGCGCCTGAACGATCCGGGTGCGGTCGCGCCAGGCGCGCGCGGTTGGCAGAAGGAGCGTCGTGTCCTCCCGACGCGCAAGGATGTTGACCGCCACCAGTGCCCGCATGCCCGCCAGCGCCTCCGCGACCGAGTCGCACGTGACGCCCTGCCACTTCGCCGTCCCATGGTCTCGCCATTCGGGTGTAATCAGCGGGGACTCAGCATCCAGCCAATTGATGAGCTCGGCAATCGCGCCCTTCTGCTCGCGCGGAAGGTGGTTCATCCAGTAGTGCGTCGTCTTGGCGACGACGGTGACTACGTTCTTGATTTCTTTGTCAATTGAGAAGGCAGGTGAGGCGGGCAGATCGAGCGCGCGCCCATCACAACGGACCGCGACGTTTTCGGCCGTGATCCCCCGATGCATCCAGGCGGCCATCGTCTCACTGTGGCACATGACGCGAATCCATCCGAGGTGTGGCGATTCCATCGACGGTAATTCACTCGCCATCGTCAGGCCGCGACCGAGTTCATCGAGCACGTCGAGATAATCGTCTGGCCGCTGACCAACGAGCTCGCAGCTGCCGGGCCCGAGCAGGCGCCCTTTGTGCGGAGGACCTCCCGCAATGGCCAGGTCACAAAACGCCTGCCAGATGCGATTCCACGCGACGCGCCCGTCCGCGTCGTACTGCAAACCGGCGCCGCTCATCGGCGTCGCCGTGAGCGTCGGATACGAGTCATGGTACTCGGGCGGCAGGAGGATCCGCAGACGCCGGTCGACCTCTTGAGCGTCAGGGAATTCACGAGGCATGTCTGGTTTTACCATGAAGGACATCAAGGACATGATGGGCGAGGGGTTGCATGCCGCCTTCGGCGGCATTCGCGACAGGAGAGAGACGCCGAATGAATACTCCTCGAGGATGGTGCTGAGTATTCATTCGGCGTCTCTCCCCTGTCGCGAGGCCCGGTGAAACCGGGCCATGCAACCCCGATCGTCTAACTCCCCCTCATGAGCCTCATGCCCATCATGGTTAGTAACGTGGGCACCGACACGGACCGGTGCGGTGTTAGAAAAAAGCAGGTATCATCCGCGCGGGAGTCTCCAATGTATCGCAGCAACCGGACCGCATTCGCCGTCGTCGTCATAGTCCTCGTCTTCACCGTAGCGGCACCCACTCGAGCGCTCCAGCAGAGTGGGACGCGACTTATGAGCGTTCGCGATACTCAGAACATGACTGCTGTGGGCAGTCCGACGATTTCACCCGATGGGCAGTGGGTGCTCTACACCCAGGTGGTCCGGGATTGGGATGACGCGCAACTGCGCACACGGACGCACATCTGGCGCGTCAAGATCGACGGCACCGACCGCCGGCAGCTGACGTTCGGTGCAGCGAACACGACGTCGCCGGCGTGGTTTCCCGACGGCAAACGCATCGCGTTTCTCTCATCCCGCCCAGGCGCGACCCCGCCCCCGGCACCGACGGCGCCAGCCTCGCCAACGGGTGAGGCAGGCAATCAGGTCTTCATGATGTACGTCGATGGCGGCGAGGCGTGGCAGGCAACCAAACACGAAGGTGGCGTGTCCGGCTTCAGCATTTCCCCTGACGGCAAAATTCTGCTGCTCACCGCACAGGATGCGTTGACTGCAGAGGACCGACGACGGCAACGTGATCGCGATGATGCCGAAGTCGTGGACGAACAGTTCCGCTGGTCGCACCTCTGGACGCACGACGTGAACGCCGGCACGACCGCGCGCCTCACCAAAGGCGACGTGGTGGTGAGCGATCCGCAGTGGTCACCCGACAGCAAGACGGTGGCGTACGTCACACGGCCGACCACGAAGGTGGACGATGCGGCGTGGTCGGATGTGTGGGTGACCGACCTTGCCGGCAACGCGCGCAAGTTCCACGAAAACCGCGGACCCGATTCGTCGCCGCGGTGGTCACCTGACGGCAAGACGCTCGCTGTCGTCTCAAGTGATCGGCCTGGCAATACGCAGTGGTATTCGAAGCTCCATCTGTTTCCCGCAGCAGGTGGCGCCCCGAAGATGTTGCTGAAGGACTTCGATCTCGACTTCGGGACGCCCATGTGGGCGCCCGATGGCCGCATCGTGTATTGGTCCACCGGCCAAGGTACGAAGGTCGCGTTGTTTGGTGTCGATGTGACGACAGGGGAGCTGACGACCACGCGGGCACCGATGGCCGGCGTCAACGGCGGATGGGATCTGTCCGCTGACGGATCGACGTGGGTGTTCACGCACAACGCCGGCAACACCGCAAACGACCTGTGGGCCGCGCGGCGGCAGGGTGACGGATATGCGGCGCCGGTTCGACTGACGGATGCCAATCCGTGGATGACGCGTGACAGCCTGCAGTTGGGTGCGACCGAGACGATTCGCTGGCGCAACACCGACGGCGGAACCATTGAAGGGGTGCTGACCAAGCCGGTCGGCTTCAAGGCGGGCGTGCGGTATCCCTTTGTCGTCAATCCTCACGGCGGTCCCAGTGGTGCGGACCTTGAGGGCTTTTCTTCCTTCAATCAGGTGCTGGCCGCCAACGGCTTTCTCGTGTTGCAGGTCAACTTCCGCGGCAGCAGCAACTACGGTCAGAAACACCTCAACGCCAATCAGAACACCTGGGGCATGGGCGACTACGACGACATCATGACGGGTGTTGATCACGTCATTGCACAGGGCATGGCCGATCCCAATCGCATGGTCGCGTACGGCTGGAGTTACGGCGGGTATATGACGTTCTGGATGTCGACGCAGACCGATCGCTTCAAGCTCATCTCGCCGGGCGCAGGGTTGACCAATCTGTATTCGATGTATTCCACGACGGATATTCCCGCGTATCTCGATTGGTTCTTCGGCAAACCGTGGGACAACCCCGCGCTCTACGACAAGTTGTCGCCGATTCGTCATGTCAAAAACGTCAAGGCAAAGATGCTCATCATGCACGGCGCCAACGACGCGCGCGTGCCGCCCACGCAGGCCGACGAGTTCTACCGGGCACTGAAGGATCTGGGCAAGGACGTGACCTACGTCAAGTATCCACGCCAGGGACACGGCATTACCGAACCGCGGCTGGCGGCCGACCGCCTCCGCCGGTACGTCTGCGCGTTTACCGATGTGCTCGCGATGACGTCAACGACTGAGAAGTGCGAGAAGGGTGTGCCGGTCCCGGACGGGGCGAAATAGCCGGAGGTCGCGCATAATGACGGCGCCATGATTGCCATCCGACTCAGGCGCCTGCCCGCGACGTTCGTGCTGATGCTCCTCGCCGTTCTGCCATTATCCGCGCAGCCGGCGGGAGGCAGCGCGCAGGTGCGCGCGTGGCACCGCGCCAATGCCCTGGAGATCCTCCGAGAGTTTCGCGATTTCTTGTCGCTTCCCAACGTCGCCAGTGACGCCGTTCAGATCAGGCGGGCCGCCGAGGATGCCGCCTCCATGCTGAGCCGCCGAGGCGTGCAGGCACGGTTGCTGGAATCGCCTGGAAGTCCGCCGGCCGTGTACGGCGAACTCCTCGTGCCTGGCGCGACACGCACCGTGATGCTGTACGCGCACTACGACGGCCAACCGGTCCAGCCGCGCGACTGGACCACCGCCGGACCGTTCACCCCTGAACTGCGTGACGGTCACGTCGAGCGGGGTGGGCAGGTGCGTACCCTTGAAGAGGCCGCGCAACTGGGCGCCGGCGCGGACGAGTGGCGCTTGTATGCGCGCAGCGCCAGTGACGACCGCGGTCCGATTCTCATGGTGGTGGCGGCGCTCGACGCCTTGAAAGCGACAGGTCGGCGTCCGTCGGTGAATCTCAAGTTCTTCTTTGAAGGGGAAGAGGAGGCCGGTTCCGCTCATCTGCGCGAGATGTTGAGCACGCATCGAGATCTCCTGCGGGCCGACGGGTGGTTGTTCCTCGACGGGCCCAGGCATCAGACCGGAATTCCTCAGGTGGTGCACGGGGTGCGCGGCGTCATGAGCCTGCGGCTCACGGCCTTCGGACCGTCGCGTCCCCTGCACTCCGGGCACTATGGCAACTGGGCGCCGAATCCGGCGGCAGACCTCACCCATGTGATCTCGTCGATGCGGGCACCCGATGGCACCATCACGATTGACGGCTTCTACACCGGGGTGCAGACGATCACCGACGACGATCGGCGTGCGGTGGCGGAAGCACCGTCACCGGATGACGACCTGCGACGTGAACTTGCGCTGGGCCGGACCGAAAGCACCCTGCCGCTCGGCCTCGCGATTCTCCGTCCGGCCCTGAACGTCACACGCCTGGAAGGCGGGACTGGAACCAACGCCGTGATGGCACACGCCACCGCGTCGATGGATTTCCGATTGGTTCCCGGACAGACTCCGGCAGGCGTGCGCGAACTGGTCGAAGGCCACTTGCGCAAGCAGGGGTATTACCTCGTCACGGCGGCACCAGAGGCCGACACATTACGCGCTCATCCGAAGGTCCTCCGGCTGCAATGGGAGCTGGGGTATGGCGCGCAGAAGACCGCGCTGACGCACCCGTTCGCACGCGAAGTCTTCACCCTCGTGGCGCGCGTCACTGACGGTCCAGTGGCCCGCGTCCCAATGCTCGGTGGCAGCCTGCCACTCAGCGTGTTTGACGCAGTGCTGCGCGCGCCGATTTTGACGCTGCCATTGGTCAACTACGACAACAACCAACACGCGGCAAACGAGCACCTGCGTCTTGGCAACCTGTGGGAAGGGATTGAAATACTGGCAGCCATCATGACCGGGCTGTGAGGCAGACCGCCTTGGCCCCTCTGCGTCTCCACTGTCGCTGACAGGCCACCCATGTTAGCGTTGCTCCATGGCCCAGATCGTCCACCCGGAATTTCCGGAGCGGCAGAAGACCGACGAGCAGCTGCAAAGCGAACGACGCAACGTCGATCAGGCGCTGGAGCAGCAGCGCAAGGCCACTGAAGAAGAGGCCGACAAGGTCATCGACCTGGCGCGTGACACCGCCGATGCCGTGCTGAGCTCCGCGCGCGACAAGGCGGATGAAAAGCTCGACGCCGTGCGCTCCACGGCGGCGGCACGCGCCGTCATCGAGGAAGAACGCCGGAAAGCCGACGACGCCGTGGGACGCGAACGTGCGACCGCCGACGAAAGTCTGGAGCACGAGCGCGAACAAAAAGCGGAGGACCTGATCGCGCGCCTGCCGCTGGAGCGGGTCAGCACGGACCGCCGGCTGCGGCGCGAACGCCTGTCATCGGATGCAGCGGTCTCGCACCGCGACGATTTTCTCGGTATCGTCAGTCACGACCTCCGCGACCTGCTGGGCGGCATTGTCACGGCGTCCACGATGCTGATGCGGGAGGCGGCCGAGGGCGACGAGGGCGCGTCGGCGCGCGATGGCGGGCGCCGCATTCAGCGCTACGCGTCCCGGATGAAGCGTTTGCTTGATGATTTGACCGATGTGGTCAGCATCGATGCGGGCAGGCTGTCGGTGACGCCGGTCACCGGTGATTTGGTGCCGGTGATCAGGGAGGCCGTCCAGGCCTTGCGGGGCGGCGCAGACCCAAAAGACATCACGCTGGAGTTCACGCCACCGCCCGGGCCGGTCACCGCCACCTTTGACGCCATGCGTGTCTTGCAGGTGCTGACCAACGTCATCGCCAACTCGGTGAAATTCACTCCCGGGGGCGGCCGGATTTCCGTCGCGTGCGAGTCAGCGGACTCCGGTGCGCTCGTCTCGGTGACAGACACCGGCCCAGGCATTGCCCCCGAGTTGCTCGAAGCGATCTTCGAGCGATTCCGGCAGGCGCCCACGCACGACCGCCGCGGCCTTGGACTCGGGTTGTATATCTCGCGCTGTTTGATTGAAGCGCAGCACGGCACGATTTGGGCCCAGAGCCAGCCCGGCCGCGGCACCACCGTGTCATTCACGCTGCCGCGCGCGTGAGTGTTTCGATGAGCACAGCCTGACGCGAGGCGCCGCGGCTACGATCACAAGCGGATGTCTGTTACGTGGTTTCTGATCGCCGGCGTGTTGCTTGTGGCCGTGGCGGTCACCGGGTCGTTGCTCAAGCGGCTGCCGCTGACCACGTCGATGTTCTATCTGGGCGCCGGCGCCCTTCTGGGCCCATGGGGCGCCGGCCTCCTCGATCTGGACATCGTCAGCGACGCCCCGACAATTGAACTGCTGACCGAGTTGGCCGTGCTCATCTCGCTGTTTACGGCCGGGCTCAAATTACGCCTGCCGTTGACCGATCCGCGCTGGCGCACCACGGTGGTGCTTGCGGCCGCGGCGATGATGCTCACCGTTGCCGGGGTGACCGCGTTCGGAGTGATGGCGGCGGGACTGACGCTGACGTCGGCGCTTCTCCTGGGAGCGATGCTCGCACCGACCGATCCCGTGCTCGCGTCCGACGTGCAGGTGGCGCATGAGCACGACGCTGAGCCGGTGCGGTTCAACCTGACAGGGGAGGCGGGCTTCAATGACGGCACGGCGTTTCCGTTTGTCATGCTCGGACTCGGCCTGCTGGGCGCCCATGAGCTGGGCGACTACGGCTGGCGCTGGATCGCCGTGGATGTGGTCTGGGCGGTGGCCGCCGGCCTGGGGGTGGGCGCCGCCGCTGGCGCCGGTGTCGGGCGGCTCGTCCTGTACATGCGGCGCGCGCACAAGGAGACGATCGGGTTTGACGAGTTTGTCGCGTTGGGCTTGATCGCCTTGTCGTATGGCCTGGCCCTGCAGATGCACGCCTACGGATTTCTCGCGGTGTTTGCGGCCGGGCTCTCCATGCGGCGCATCGAGCGGGAGGCGGCAGACCCGGCTCCGCAGAAGATGGCGCGCGCGGTGCTCGAGTTCAACGAACAGCTCGAACGTCTCGGCGAAGTCGCCGTGGTGATTGTGGTCGGCGCGCTGCTGGCGGACATCGCCGGATGGGTCCCCGGAGTGCTGGTGGCGCTGGCGCTGTTTGGAGTCATCAGGCCCGTGGCGACGGCCGTCACACTGGTCGGGTCGCCACTCACGGTCACGCAACGCGCGTTTGTGGCGTGGTTTGGCGTGCGGGGCGTGGGCTCGATCTACTACCTGACCTACGCCCTCGCACACGGGGCGGCGGCCTCACCTGAAGCGCGCCTGATTGCCGATATCACGCTGGTGGTCGTCGCCGCCTCGATCGTGCTGCACGGCGTGTCGGTGACGCCACTGATGCGGTACTACTCGGCGCGCCGCAGCGGCGGACCTGACCAGCCTACGCCAAGGCTACGGCGGTCCGCCGAAGCTTCAGCGAAGGCGGAAGGTCGCGCCCGACGTGCTCCCGTAGGGCGTCAGCTTTAGCCGCGCCACAGCGGCTATCGGATCGGCGCGGCGAGAAATGCCGGGTCGGTCGGCGTCGACAGGCCGACATGTTCGAGCATGATCGTGCCGGCTTCAGTGCGATCGAACAGGAGACGGATCGTCGCAAGCTGACGCGGATCAAACTCGGGCGACGCGTGCACGAAGTCCGCGATGGGCATCACAAAGGTCTGCGGGATCAACTCGAAGACGCTGGTGAAGCGCACGGCATCGCGGCCGGCGCGGCGATAGATTTTCGAGTCCAGTGGGCGTCGCGCGATGCCGAACCGGCTGAGCGGGAGTCGCGCCACGTGACCCGCGGTGTCCACCAGTTCCACCGTCAGGTCGACAGGCGTCTGGTCCGGCTTCTCCTTCGGCGTCTTGGGGGGCTTGGGCGTTGGCGGCGGTTTGACCGCCGGCTTCTTGCCGCCAGGCGCGTCGGCCTCATCTTCTTTTTTGTTCGGATCTTTCGGCAATGCACGCGGACCGGGCTTGGTGTTGGTCGCCGCCAGCGACACATACACGGCTGTGCGATCGCTGACGCCCCACGCTGACCGCAGGGCGTCGGGTACCGACACCGAGAACGACGCGGGAGGAGCGACCGGCCCCTTGGCGGTCGTGTCGGCTTTGGCGGTCTTGTCGGTCTTGGCCTCGATGGGGAATCGGTTGTTCCACCCGATCGTGACGGCATTGTGATTCTGCGTGTCACCGCCGCGGCCGCGAAACGGCACGGCCTCCTCCTTCCACGCCGACAGGTGTTGGCCGGTGAGCACGACGCCATCGGCCGAGCCTGTGGTCAGATCAACGTCACGATCAAACGAGGCCAGGGACTTGAAGCCGTTTTCCTGAAACTTCGTCGTGTACATGGTCTTCGGCAGCCACGTGCCGGCGGTGCGATGGTCGCGAAACATCGGCACGTACTCGCGCTTCTGATGCAGTGTGGCTTCCAGAAAGGCGGAGATGAACACCTTGGCCATCTGGCGCTGCGCGCCTCCATCGACGAGTGTGCGCAAGTCCAGCGTCCGCCCGCTGCGCGGTCCATTGTCCTTGTTGTTCCACACGGTGTTCCATTGCCCGTGGTTGGCGCGATACATGAAGACCATCGACTTGAACCACGGCTGCCCGTCGGTGAACTGCAGCCGCTCATATTGCCTGGCGCCCACGGCTGTTGCTACGTCGCCGTCGTGCGATCCGTGGAGGATCAGGTAGTTGATATTCGAAAGCGGCGTGAACACGCTCGAGGGCTTGTATTGGCCGTCCACCGGAGCGATGGCGACGACCGACGTGATGGCGAAGTTGAAGTTGAACTCCTGCTTGAAGTCGTCCGGGTAGTACTTCAGCCTGTTGAAGGCTGCGGCGGTCGCCGCCGCTTCGCCGCCGCGCGAGTGGCCCATGAGGGCGATGCGGCCCATGTCCACGCGTCCGAAAAACGGGCTGTCGGCGGTCTCGTTGAAGGTCTTCCAACTTTCCAGATGTTTGAGCAGCAGCCAGGCCCGGCCGTCGTTTTCCGCGCTCAAGCCGTTGATGAAGTTCTGGTCGACCGACACGGTAATGAATCCGCGCGAGGCCAGCAGCTCGCCCAGATAGGCGTAGCCGGGATCCGAGAACTCGCGGTAGTTGTGATTGCCGTGCACGATCAGCGTCAATGGCCACGGCCCGGGGCCCTCCGGAAACCAGACGCGCCCGTTGATGGGCACCTTCTTCAGATCGAAGCCCCAGAACTTCCGCCGAATCTTTGCCGCATCGCCGGTCACGCTGGCAAACGGCGACACGTCAACGGTCTTGGTCGTGATCGCCACCCCTGTCCGGAACTCCGCGCGCTGTTTATCGGTGCCCGATCCGTAGAACAGCGTCTTGACCGCGTGCGGGCCCCGTTCGGCAGGGTTCGGCGCGGTGATGGTCTGCCTCGACAGCATCTCCGCCGAGTCGTCTTTCATCAACGACAGCGCCTGTGAGCAACCGGCCGCGATCAGGCATCCGGCGAGTACGACACTTGACCGACGTATCATCGCCATCGCAACGTCACTCCATTAGCCGTGCGGCCCTGGGTAAAAAAGCGCACGGCATATTCCACCGTCAGCCGATCAAGGGTGAACGCCGCGCCCAACGACAGCGGCTTCTCGGCGGAGGTCTCGGGCCGACGTGCGCCGGCGCGCAGTTGGAGGCCGACGCCCTCGATCCAGCTGTAGCCCACCTCCACCCCTGCTGCCGGCGCGGTCCAACCCCGCCTCATCGTCACCTGCGTGTACAGTCCAATGTCCAGGGGCCCGGTCACCTTTGACGTGGACCATCCGAGCGCCACCTGCCGCGGCAGGGTGAGCCGGCCGCCATTGTCACGCGAGTTCCGCCCGATGTTCTGAACGGCGATCGCCGCCGCTCCGCCAAACAGAGTACGAGCCACGCCCACATCCAGCAGCACCATCTGGTGATTCACGCGCAACGGCAGCAGGCTGGTCAACGACGCGGCCCCGAGATCGGACGCATATTTGGCCGCCACACCGATGCGAAACTTCTTCACGAGTATCGCGGCGCCGGCGGTGACCAGCGTACTGCTGCCGCTGCGTGCGCCGTCGGCCAGCAACAGGTCGGGGGAATACGGATAACTCGTCGCGGCGTCGGCATTCATGCCAAGCACCTGCGCTCCCCAACCAAACGTGAGCGACCATTTTCCGGCCGCATGCACAGACCCCACCGAGAGCATCTGGCTGGCCGATCCCAGCCGGCTGAGCGACAGATCAAAACCGGGCCGCGCCCCGATCAGTTGCGCGGGGTTGTGAAACACGACCTCCTGATCGCGTCCGGCCACCCAGGCGTTGGCCAGCGCCGCGGTGCGCGCTGACACCGGCACGTGCAGTACGAGTGGGCCGGTAGGCGGGGCTTGCGCGAATGCGGGCACATCCGTGAGTGCCATCACCGCGAGGGCACATAGAAATCGAAATCGGTAAGCCGACATGCCACGGGAGTGTAACCCGGCACGCTACCGCGCGCGTTCGGCGAGTCGCGAAAGCAGGTCACCAAGAGTCGGCAAGTTCCGGCACCACGGCTCGACTGGCAACGTCCAGCCGGCGATCCCCGGTGGGGCGGTGGCGATCATGTCCGACAGCGCCGCGGCGGCGGCTGCGCTGTCACCGGTGGCGACGAGCCAGTAGGCACGGGCCATGACGGCCTCAATCGGACGCCCATGCTTTGTCAGCTCATCGATCGCCCTGTCCGCGTGGTCGAGCAGCGCCTGCGCGCGCGGACGGTCGTTGATGGCGTGGCACGCTTGCGCCTGTCCAATCAGGGATCGGGCGTGATCGGGATACGCCGCGAGCGCCCGCATGAACATGGCGTCGGCATCTGCCGGGCGCCCATCGGCCAACGCGACAAAACCAAGCGCATCGTATGTGTTCATCGAATACTCTGCGCCATACAACGTGCTGCCAGGGCTCGCGAGCTCCTTCTCACATTCCTCACGGACCGACCGGAGGTCGCCATCCTGCGCCCAGCGCACGAGACCGAGCAACCAATGGAGCCCGTTGGCCGGAAAGCGAATCGATCCCGGCCTGCTCGGGTCCTCATGCGCGAGACCTCGCTCAAGCATCTCTTGTGCGGCTGCGAGGTGGCCGCGGGCCACATGCACCATGGCCGCCGCCGCGTAGGTGTGCGCCAGTTCAGGGTAGAGACGCTCGACCTCCGCCAGACATCGCAATCGCTCGTCGCCCCACGCGGCCAGCCCCAGACGAAACCGGTGTCGCCAGTCGTTGGGCTCGAGCGCCACGGCCCGTCGCCCGGCCTCGACGCCCTCGCGCTGATGACCGCCGATGCCGAGAAACAGGGCCAGCGCCGCATGCGCTTCCCCCAGACCCGCATCAAGCTCGACCGCTCGGCGGGCGTGCGCGATCGCCAGTCGCAATTGGTCCGAGTCCGGCCTGTTTCGCGCACGCGAGGCCTCGTACAGCCAGAAGCGGGCTTCGGCGAGTCCGACGTACGCCAGCGCGTATCGGGGGTCGAGCGTCAGCGCGCGGTCGAAGTCGTGAATCGCCTCAGGCACCTGTGCCGGGTCGAGTGATTCCAGTTTGAGGCGGCCCTCAGTCATCGCCCGATAGGCATCGATACTCGATGTCTCGCGCGCGCCGATGCGCGCGGCGGCGGCTGCCGGCACAGGGACATGGAGGTCGGCCAGCAATTGCGTGACCAGTTGATCCTGCACCGCAAAGGCATCAGCCACGGCACCATCGGCTTTGGCATTCGCGACGGCCTCGCCAGACAACACGTCGATCACCCGCGCGGTGATCCGCAGTCGATCGCCGGCGCGCTGGTAACTGCCGACGACCAGCCAATCGAGGGCCATGGTGCGCGCCGCCTCAACCCGACCGTGCCGCACCAGCTCCGGCAGCCCGGCGCGATCAAGGACCGCGAGGGCGCGCAGCGTGCGCAGATCGTTGGAAATCGTTTCGGCGATCCCCGACGACAGCCACGACACATCCAGCGCAGCGGTGAGATTCTCAAAATCCGCCACGGCGATCGTCCTGCGCCGCGGTGCTTCATCCCTGGCCGCCGCGGGCACGCCCGCCGCCACCACCTCCACGGCGGCGACAAACCGGTATCCGCGACGTGGGACCGTCTGCACATACGTCGGCGCACCGGCATCGTCGTCAAGCGCCTCGCGCAGTTCGGAGACGACTTGGGTGATCGCGTTGTCGGTCACCGCCACATCCGGCCAGAGTTGCGCAAAAATCGCGTCCTTGGTGACGAGTGCGGTGGGTTGCGAGACCAACAACCGAAGCAAATCCAGCACTTTTGGAGGCGCAGGGATGATGCGGTCGCCGCGCGACAACCGGTAGGCCGAAGTGTCGAGACAAAACGGCCCGAAGCGATACGCGACGGCAGGGGGCATGCCGCACCGAGTGTAGTGCAAGTGCGGCGACTGGCGTAAGCGCCAGGCGCAGTGGCATCACTCGCGTTCGAAGTCTGCTAGGCTAGGCCCTCCCCATGTCTGCCGATCTCGACAAGGCGTCCGACGAGGTTGCGCGCCTTGAGCGTGAGTTGACTTACGTACGTGAGTCGTTGACCCGATGCGAGCAGGAACTTCGCGAGTCACAGGCCGTCGCAAGAATCGGGTCGTGGGCCACTGACTTGCAGACGATGGCGGTGTCATGGTCGCAGCAGACCCACCACATCTTCGGGACGGACGCTGCGGTCTTTGCGCCCACGCACGCGGGGTTTCTGGAGCTGGTGCACGCCGACGACCGCGCGTCGGTGGACGGAGCGTTCGCCACCTCGTCTGCATCCCCAGGCCCGCATGAGATTGAACACCGAGTGCTCCTTCAAGGTGGGCGACCCAAACATGTAAAACAACGCTGGCAGGTCTACTTCGATGCGGAGGGCCGCGCGGTGCGTGCGGTGGGCACGTGCCAGGACGTCACTGCGCAAAAGATCACCGAGGCGGCACGGCTGCGCAGTCAACGGCTCGAAAGTATCGGCAACCTCGCCGGCGGCATAGCGCATGACCTGAACAACATGCTCGCGCCGATTCTCATGTCGATCGCGCTGTTGAAGGACGATGAACAGGACGCCGAACGACGGGAGACGCTGCTGACGGCGGAAGAGTGTGCGCAGCGTGCAGCGGACCTGGTTCGGCAAGTGCTCTCGTACGCGCGCGGCCGGGGCGATGTGTGGGCGCCGGTCGATATGGCGACCCTGGCCTCGACCGTTGCGCGCGCCCTTCGTGATTCATTTCCACCCGGAGTGGTGTTGCACGTGTCGGTGACGCCCGACGTTCCGCCGGTCGGCGGTGACGTGACGCAGTTGCATCAGGTCCTGATGAATCTGGCCGTGAATGCGCGTGATGCCGTCGGACCCACCGGGCGTATCGACCTGCGACTGTCTGCGGTGCCGATGCCCACCGGCAGGGGGGTGCAGATCGAAATCGAGGACAACGGTTGCGGCGTGGCTCCCGAGGTGCAGGAGCAGATGTTCGACCCGTTTTTCACCACCAAGACGCTGGGCCGTGGCACCGGCCTGGGGTTGTCCACGGTCCAAAGCATCGTGTCGTCGCACGGCGGCACCATCGCAGTGTCGAGCGAAGTGGGCCGGGGCACCGTGTTTCAGGTGGTGTTGCCGGCCACCGATGTCGCGTACGTGCCCCCGCACCCGGCTGCCGTCGGAGTGCTGGCCGATGGCGACAACCAAACCGTGTTGGTGGTTGACGACGAAGAGAGCATTCGGCAGATGGCGCGCAAGACGCTTGAGCGGCACGGGTATCGGGTCAGGCTGGCGCGCCACGGAGCGGAAGCCGTCGACATCTTCGCGCAAGATCCTGGCGCCATCAGCGTGGTGGTCACCGACATGTCGATGCCGACCATGGATGGGCCGACAGCGATCAAGCTGCTGCGCGCGATCGATCCACAGGTCCGCATCATCGCGTCGAGCGGTCTGGAATCGGTCGGGGGCGCCGCCAAGGCCATCGGCAGCGAGGCGGTCATATTCATCTCAAAGCCGTACAGCTCGGACGTGCTGCTGCAAGCCGTGGGCAGGGCGCTCGCCGGATAAACTGCCCTACCATGCGTCGTACCTGCCTCACTGTGGTGTGTTTGACCCTTGTCGGCCTGCCGGTATCTCTCGCGGCGCAGTCGTCCGCACCCACGCGCGAGGGGCGGCCGCTGTCGGGGGAGGACTATTACCGGCTCAAGAGTGTGGGCGCGCCCCGCATCTCGCCCGATGGGCGTTGGGTGGCCTACACCCTATCGCTGCCGGTTGAATCCTCCAACGGCACCGTGACCGAGACCTGGGTCGTGACCGCCGATGGCGGTTCGCCCGCGCGTGTGCAACACGCGG
>JBKJTD010000206.1:0-3945 GCA_046590915.1 Vicinamibacterales bacterium | reverse complement strand
AGTGCCCGCTCCGTTCCGACGCGAAGTAGATGCGATCGTCCGAACCCCACATCGGGTACACGTCCTGCGTGAAATCCTTGTACTCGCGCAGGTTGGTATCGGTCAGCCTGGTGATCTTCTGTGTCTTGAGATCCTGCACCCAGATATCGTCAGACCGGTTGCCTCGGTAACCCTTGCGCCAGTAGCTGCCGCCCATGCGATTAAAGGCCAGCACCGATCCATCGCGGTTGAGCATGCCCTGCACACCACCGTCGATGGGTAACGGGGTCGGGATCGAACCGTCGATGGGGACCAGAAACAGCGGAGAACGCCACGGGCTCACGGCACGGCTGGTTGCCACGAGAACCGCTTTGCCGTCGGGCGACCAGTTCAGCACCGTTTCGGGCGTGGTCGCATAGGTCAACTGTTTGGGCTCACCACCGGAAGCCGGCACGATGAACACATCGGTGTTGCCGTACCGGTCCGAAGAAAACGCGACCCAGCGCCCGTCCGGAGAGAGGCGTGGAAACACATCGCGCGCCACGTGCGCGGTCAACCGCTGGGGGTTGGACCCATTCTCGTTCGCGATCCAGATATCGCCGTGGTAACTGAAGACGAGTTTGCCCTGACTCACGTGCGGGTAACGCGCGAACTTGATGGGTTCGGCTGAGGCGACGGTTGTCGCGAGCACGCAGGCAGCGACGAGCGAAAGGAGTCTGGTCATGGCGGGCATTGTAATGCCGGCAGGACCCCGTGGACTCAGGAGGATGAGATCACTCTGCGCGCATCGTTGTTTGCGGGGACACGCGGGATGCGCGCAAGGCGGGGGCCCAGCTGGCCAACAGGGTCACGGCCACCTGCAGCGTGAGGGCAGCGAGATACAGGCGTGGGTCGCATCACCGTCCGCGCGTTGTTCAGGTCGGAGAGCATCGGGGACTGAGACGGAGAATCGAGGTCCCGGGGTCCAAACGGTCCAGGAGTCCAAAGGTCCAGAGTCCAAGGTTCCGAAAGTGCCGGGGGTGGGAATCGAACCCACACGACCCTTTTGGGGTCTCGGGATTTTAAGTCCCGTGCGTCTGCCAGTTTCGCCACCCCGGCGTGGGGTACCTGAGTTTACAGGTTCGGGGATCGAACCTTGAGGACTCCGCAACTCCGGAACCCCGGAACCTCGCCGTGAACCTCGGGACTGCGGGACCCCGGGACGCCGGAACTCCGTGAACAGTGGCCACTTCCATCCGTATATGATGACGACGGAGTGAACCCTATGGAAATCCTGTGGTGGCATTGGTTGGTGTTGGGTCTGCTGCTTGTCCTCGCAGAGCTGGCCACGGCGGGCGGGTTTTATGTGATCTTTTTCGGCATCGCGGCGTTGACCGTTGGTGTGCTGGCCGGATTTGGCATGGCGGGCCCGCTGTGGGTCCAGCTGCTCATGTTCTCGGTGTTATCGATCGCGACGCTGGTCATCTTCCGGGCGCGCCTGCTCTCGTGGGTGCAGCACGACCCCCAGCGGCCAGAGATCGACACGCTCATCGGTGAGATCGGGGTGGCCAGCGAAGAACTGATCCCCGGCACCGTCGGTCGCGTTGAAGTGCGCGGCGCGGCGTGGACCGCGCGCAACACCACCGGGGCCTCGGTCTCCCGCGGCACCCGTATCCGTGTCGTCCGTGTGGACGGCCTCACGCTCGACATTGAACCTGAAGGAGTCCGCTCGTGAACGAAGGCGCCATCGTCCTGATTGTCCTCGCGATTCTTGTGGTCATCATCATTGCCAAAACGGCTGTGGTGGTGCCGCAGCAGAGTGCCTACGTGGTGGAGCGGCTCGGCCGTTTCTCTGGTGTGTTGTCCGCAGGCTTTCACATCCTGATCCCGTTTTTTGACGTGATTCGTTACAGACACTCGCTGAAGGAAATTGCCCTCGATATTCCGGCGCAGGTCTGCATCACCAGAGACAACGTGCAGGTCGGCGTCGACGGCATCCTGTATCTCAAAGTGCTCAACCCGGAGCGTGCCTCCTACGGCATCTCGGATTTCGGCTTCGCCATCACGCAACTGGCGCAGACGACACTGCGAAGCGAAGTCGGCAAGATCGATCTCGATCGCTCGTTTGAAGAGCGCATGAACATCAATCAGTCCATCGTGCAGGAACTCGACAAGGCCAGCGAAGCGTGGGGCGTCAAGGTGCTTCGTTACGAGATCAAGAACATCACTCCGCCGCACGATGTGCTGGCTGCGATGGAAAAACAGATGCGCGCCGAGCGCGAGAAGCGCGCCGTTATTTTGACCTCCGAAGGCCAGCGCGACGCCGCCATCAACGAAGCCGAAGGCGACAAGCAGCAGGTCATCAAGGCGTCGGAAGCCCGCAAGCAGCAGCAAATCAACGAAGCGGAAGGTGAGGCGTCAGCCATCCTGGCCGTGGCCTCCGCCACCGCTGAGGGCATCCGTCAGGTTGCCGACGCCATTCGTCAGCCCGGCGGCGTGGAAGCCACGCAGTTGCGGGTCGCCGAACATTACGTCACCCAGTTCGGCCAACTCGCGCAGAAGAGCACCACGATGATCGTGCCCGCCAGCGTGTCCGACGTCGCCGGCATGGTTGCGATGGCGTCGAAGCTGTTCAAGGAAACCAGCAAAGACACCGGCAATGTCTGACGCCTATTTTTGAACGCCCTTCTGATCAAACGTCTTGACCGCGAAGACCATTGACTGCACGACGCGATGATAAAAATCGTGCGTCATCGTCTCGTATTTGTCCGTGGCCTTGTGGTGATTGTCGAAGTCCTCGACCCCAAAGTAGAGGCACGGAATTTTCGCCTCACAGAACGGGAAGTGGTCTGATGACCGCGTCCAATCCTCCACGCCTTTTTCTTCAGGATTGTCATGGCCCATGCGAAGCGTGATGTTCGCGCCAGCGGCAATCTGCGCAATGGTCGGCTTGAGGAACGGCTGGGTGTGGGTGCCGACCACGTAAAGCAGGTTGTTGGCGTCGCGGCCGATCATGTCCATGTTGATGTTGAGGATCAGCTGCTCGGCCGGCACCGGCGGCGCAGCGACAAATCGTCGCGCGCCCTGCAGCCCTGACTCTTCGGCATCAAGCGCGGCGAAAATCAGCGAATGGACGGGAGGATTCGCCTTGAAATATTCCCCAAGCGCAAACAGTGCGGCCGTGCCTGACGCGTTGTCGTCTGCGCCGTTGAAGGTCGCCCCGTTGCGCACGCCGATGTGGTCGTAATGAGCGCTGATGACAATGTAACGGTCGGGCGTTCGTGTGCCTTTGATGACGCCGAGCACATTGACCCCCGGGCGCGGAGTGCCTGCACCACCGCGACCTGACGTGAACTGGAAGGGATGTTCGTAGCTCTCGCCCATCGGCGCGATGCCGGACGCCTTGAACCGTTCGATGACATAGGCCCGCGCCTTGGCGCCGCCGGGCGTGGCGACCAGGCGGCCTTCCATGTCGTCGGCCGACAACATCTGCAGGTCCTTGAGGAGCTGCGTCTTGTTGACGGGGATCGACGAGGCGGGGGACTGCTGGGTGTGGGTGGCGTGGGCGAAGTCCGCCGAAGCTCCGGAGGAGCGAAGGTGGATGGCACAGGCCGACGTGGAAACAAGCAGCAGGGCAGTGAGCAGTGCGCGCATGCGCCTATTGTAGACGGCTGCTCCGACCGACGGCCTCCAGTTGGTCAAACAGGTCCCTCTGGTCGAGCGGCTTCGAGATGAAGCCGTCCATACCGGCCTCACGGCACTTCTCGCGGTCTTCGGTCATGACCCGCGCGGTCATGGCAATGATGGGAATCCGCGACAGTCCCTGCGCGGCCTCACGCGCCCGTATGGCACGCGTGGCATCAAGGCCGTCCATCTCCGGCATTTGCAGGTCCATCAGGATGACATCGAACGAGTCCTGACCACTCTTGTCGACGGCTTCCCGACCGTCGAGCGCTGTCGCGACCGCG
This sequence comes from Vicinamibacterales bacterium, assembly GCA_046590915.1. Lineage (GTDB taxonomy): Bacteria > Acidobacteriota > Vicinamibacteria > Vicinamibacterales > SCN-69-37 > SYFT01. The sequence continues at coordinate 19 of JBKJTD010000206.1, read as the reverse complement.
TGGCCCCACTTGCGCAGGA
>JBKJTD010000070.1:0-5867 GCA_046590915.1 Vicinamibacterales bacterium | reverse complement strand
GGAACCGTTTGTTCAGAAGGCGTCGATTGGCATCCAGCACAGCCTGACGCGGGCCTGGACCGTGTCGAGCGATTATGTGTACACGCGTGGCGATCACGAACCGCGGTATCAGGTCATCAACCCGCGCATCGAGAGCGTCTGCAACCCGGCCTACCCCAGCTCAACGCCCAATTCCTCTCGCTGCCCGCGGGGTGTGAACTCACGCTACTTCGACGCCGCGTTTGTGGCGGCCGGCCTGCCTGCCAACCGGCTTGAGCAGATCAACATGTTCGCCACCAACAACGAGTCGCGATTCCACTCGTGGACCACGACGCTCAAGGGCCGGATCGGCCGGAGCATGGCGTCGATGAGCTACGTGCTGGCCAGTTCGCGATCGTGGGGCGGCCAGCCGACAGCCTCCTACAGCGGCAACGGCATCGCGATCGCTCCCGAAAACCAGTTCAAAGAAGGTGAATGGGGACCGACGCGACTCGACGAACGCCATCGCATCGTGGCCAGCGGCGTCATCGAACTCCCAGTGGGTTTCCAATTGGCGCCCATCTTCCAGTTCGCCAGCGCCCGTCCCTACTCGCTCAACACCGGCTTTGACATCGACGGCGACGGGCTCGCGACGCTCGATCGGCTCTGCGCCTCAGCCAGCCCGGCGGCCGTCTTCGCAGCGAGAGGCAACTCCACGGCGTTACGTGCGCTCAACCCGCTGGGTTGCCAGCAGATCGGCGTCAATACGCAGCGCGGCGGGTTACTTGTCAACGCCAACGGCACGCCTGAAGAGGTCAGCGGCCGCTATCTGAACCTGGACCTGCGCGTGACCAAGTCGTTCAACCTCGGCTCACGAGTCCGCGCCAAGGTGTACACCGACCTGTACAACCTGTTCAACACGAGGAACGTCTACTTTGGCAGCAACGGGCGGCTCGGCTTGAGCAACGCCACCGCCGCCGCCACGTTCATGCAGCCGTCGTCGCTCTACGGTCCCGGGTTCGGGCCGCCGGTCGGACGGCCGTTCACCGCGTCGTTCGGCGTGCGTATGGACTTCTGATTCCGATCGTCACCGGGGTCGCCGGCTGGCCTGCGGGCCGGCGATCCCGGTCTGCCCCCATGGAACTTCTGTCTCCACGTTGAAATGCGGAACGCTGGGCGGAGTTTCAGGAGCGCCAAACTCAAGCATCTTCATGTCCAAAATGGGCATGGTGTGCGTAACGGAGGCGGGCCCTACAGAGTAAAGAGCAGCAAACAGCTGGACGCGAACTTGCTGTGAGGTAGGACATGACTCAAATCGCACCAGGTCCGCCGCAGGTGCCTGTTTTGCCACCCGATGATCCCAAGGCGCCGGACGTGACGCGGCTGCCGAGCATCGATCCGCCGCCCACTGTGCCCGGTCAGGATGCCCCGTCCGGGGATCCGATGCTGCCGCCGCCGGAGCCGATGACAATCTGAAGGATCCGAACCGGTTCCGGCTGCACTCTGGGCAGTGGTGGGCGCGTTATACTGCGCCGCATGCGCATCAAACTGACCCTCCTCACGTTGCTCATGACCCTCGCGGCCACGCCTGCGTTTGCGACGTGGTCTGTGGTGGCCCTCGATCGCAAGACCGGGTCGCTGGTGATCGCGTCGGCGACCTGCGTGACGGGGCAGGGACTGACCTCACGCGGCGGCCTCAAGAGCATCCAGGCCGTGGTCGTGCCGGGCAAAGGTATCGCGGCGGCACAAGCCGGTGTGGACGGCACCCGCGCCAATCAGATGCTGATCTTTCGTGAACTCGAGAAGGGGACCGCGCCGGCCGACATCCTCACGCTGCTCAAAGCCGACCCGCGGATCGAAAGCCGGCAGTTCGGCATTCTCGATCTGCAGGGGCGCATGGCGGGTTTCTCGGGAGCCACCAACGGTGCGACGTCCCTCGATGTCCAGGGGCAGGTCGCTGGCACGGAAATTTTCTATTCCATCCAGGGCAACATTCTCGCGAACGCGGCGGTGGTGAACGACGCCGTCAAGGCGTTCATCGCGAACACAGGCGTCATGACCGATCGAGTGATGGCGGCGATGGAAGCCGCAGACAAGAATGGCGGCGACAGCCGGTGTTCGTGTGCACGCGGCCCGCAGACAGCCGCCACCGCCGTGTGTGAGAGCCGCACCGCCTACGTGGCCTACATCCTCCGCGCCGAGACAAGCGACAGGAACGGCGAGTCCCACAGCGACGGCCAATACGCGATGTTTCTCGACGTGACGGACGCGAACATTCAACCGGACGAAAATCCAAACCCGGTCAAGACCCTCCGACTTCGATACGATGCCTACATGAAGGCCAAAGCGGGCGGCACACATGAACGATGACTGGGTGGTAGTGCGCACATTTTCCACGCACATCGAAGCCGATCTCGCCAGCACGGCACTTGCCGCGGCCGGCATCGACGCCAGCATTCGCGCCGATGACTGTGGCGGCGTCTATCCCTTCAAGGGGGGCGTCGAGCTGCTCGTCGCGTCAGACGATGCCCCGGTGGCGACTGAAGTGTTGAGTGCAGTCGCGCTCACCGTGGACGCAGACACGACCGACACTTCGAACAGGAGCGAGGACTGATGGCGCTGGTCACGTTGGAGGCCATTCGCGCCGCAGCCACCCGCATTGCCGGGGATGTGCGCCGGACGCCCATTCTCGATGTGTCCGATCTGGCGGCGCGTTCGCTCCTGCTCAAGTGTGAGCATCACCAGCCGGGCGGTGCGTTCAAGATCCGGGGCGCGTCCAACATGCTGGCCGGTTTGTCGCCAGAGGCACTCGCCAAAGGCGTGGTCACCTACTCCTCCGGCAACCACGGTCAAGCGGTTGCCTTGGCCGCCCATCGTCGTGGCGTGACGGCCGTGATCGTCATGCCGACGACGGCGCCGGCGATCAAAATCAAGGGCGTCAAGCGATGGGGCGGTGAGGTGATCCTCGAAGGCACGACGTCGGCAGATCGTCTGACGCGCGCGACACACGAGGTGGCAACGCGCGGCCTGACGATGGTGCCGCCGTTTGATCACGAGGCCGTGATCATCGGACAGGGCACATGTGCGCTGGAGATTCTCGAGCAGGTGCCCGACGTGGGTACGGTCGTCGTGCCGGTGGGCGGCGGCGGATTGTTGTCTGGTGTCGCCGCAGCGCTCAAGCAGGCGAAGCCGGATGTAGTCGTGATTGGGGTGGAGCCTGCCGGCGCGCCGAAGATGTCGCGATCATTGGCCGCGGGGCGGCCCATCACGCTCGATACGGTCCGCAGCATCGCCGATGGCCTGATGCCCGTGCGGCCCGGCGACATCACCTTCGCGCACGCGCAGGCCTTTGTCGATCACATGGTCACCATTGATGACGCGACGATTGCCCGCGCCGCGCTGTGGCTGTTTTTTGAAGCGAAACAGGTGGTCGAGCCCAGTGGGGCAGCAACGACCGCCGCGATTCTCTGGCCCGCCCCTGACAGCCCGCTGACATCGCCGCGGGGGCCGGTCGTGGCGATCGTCAGTGGCGGCAACGTCGCGCCGGAGACCATCGTCGGGCTCTCGTCAAACGAGCCGTCGTAGTTCAGCCAGCGCCTCGTGGACGCTGGTCACCTGTCCGTCGAGCTGTTTTTCGTACACGACCTTCAACAACTCACCGACGCGCCGGCCCGGCGGGATGCCCAGGTCGAGCACGTGCCGGCCGAGCAGGAACGGCGCCGGTGGCTGGTGCTCCACTCCGAGCAGTCGCGCGCGCTCGATGAACCAGTCCATCGCGTCGCACTCAAACGTGCCCGCCCGGCCGTGACAGTCGGCCTTGGCAAACTGCGCGAGGAGTTTCAACTCCACCTTCTGGGCGAGCCGCCTGAACGCGCCGTCTCCGACCGGTGTTGGCGCCTTGAAAAACATCGTCGGCTTCAGGTGGTGGGCGACGACGCCGAGCACCGTGTGGCGGACGTCGTAGCCATCCATCGAGTGGATGTTGAGTCGATCGAGAAACGTGGTGGCCGGTGCCACACCTGCTTCCTCGTGTCCTTTCGAACGAATCCGGCCATCCTCGAATCGGGTGGTGGCTGGTTTGCCCATGTCGTGGCACAGAGCGCTGAGCATCATCACGACCGCACGCGGGTGGTCGAGCCCTCCGAGGCGGGACCGCGCCTGGTCGGTAACCATCAGGGTGTGGATCCACACGTCGCCCTCAGGGTGCCACTCGTATTCCTGCTCGCAGCCGATGAGCGCCTTGAGCTCCGGCCACAGTTGGTCCACCACGCCGAGGTCACGCGCGAGTGTGAGGCCAATCGACGGGCGGGGCGCGCGCAGCAGCAGCTTTTCGACCTCGCCCCAGATGCGCTCTGCCGGCAGATCGTCGAGCGGAAGAGCGCGGCAGAGTGCGCGAGTCTCCTCGTCCAGGGTGAGCTCAAACCGCGCGGCGAATTGGATCGCGCGCAGGACGCGGAGGCTGTCATCGGTGAATGTCTGCGGATCCACGATCCGCAGTCGTTTGGCGCGCAGATCCTCCATGCCGCCAAAGGGATCGAGCGTGTCGTTGCTCAGCGGATCCCAGGACATCGCGTTGATGGTGAAGTCCCGCCGCCGTGCGGCGTCGGCGATCGAGAGTGTCGGATCGCCCTCGACCGTGAAGCCCTTGTGCCCGCGTCCCGTTTTCGACTCACGCCGGGGCAGCGACACGTCGAGGCCGCCCACTTTGTAGACGGTGAAGCTTTCGCCGACAGCATCCACCTGACCGAGGCGTTCGAGTACGGCGCGGAGGGCAGACGCGTCGATGCCGAAGACTTCAATGTCGAGATCCTTCGGCGCGAGCCCCAGCGCGCGGTCGCGCACCCAGCCACCGACGACGAGCGCGCGACCTCCGGCGTCGCGTGCAGCCCGCGCGATGTCCAGGGCGAGATCGGGAACCAGCGTCATCGCTTCATCCCTTCATGTCTTGCGCCGTGCGAACCGCTGGACCACACGGTCCGACAACGAGGGGGCGAGAATGTTCAGCACGGCGAGTGCGCGGGACAGGCGGTACGGGTAGACCTCGGCGCACGGGTAATCGACACATCGCACCACCGCGTCGGCGACCGTCGCGGCGGTCTGTTTCGGGCCCCGACCGTGAATCTCAAATCCGTAGTCCCTTCGAATCGCGTCGTGAAACTCTGTCGCGGTCGAGATGGGAAAGATCGAGGACGCGTGGATCGGCGTGCGGAGCCACTCGGCTCGCAGCGCCTCGACGAGTCCGGCCTGCGCCGCCTTTGTCGCCGAATACACGCTTGATCCCGCGATGCCTCGCCGGGCAACGATCGATGACATCACGATGAGGTGACCGCTCTGCTGCCGAACAAACTGCGCCGCTGCGGCGTGTGCGGCAAACAGGGTGCCCATGACATTGACGTCCACGAGGCGCCGCATGACGTCCGGTGGCGTCGCCGCAAAGGCGTCGTGGTATCCGATACCGGCGTTGGCAATGAGGACGTCCAGGTGGCCGTAGGTCTTGACCGCACGCTCGACAAGCGCGGTCATGTCGGCGGCGCTGGTGACATCGCCTGGTACGGCGATGGCCGACCCGCCGACGGCGTGAATGGCCGCGACTGCCGCGTCCAGGCGATCCGCTCGCCTGGCGGACAGAACCACCGCATGGCCTCGCCCGGCCAGCACCTGCGCGCACGCCAGGCCGATGCCTGATGACGCCCCGGTAATCGCGACCACTTTCATTCAGCCAAGTGTATCGGGTGATCGCAGAGGTAAAGTGTGTGCACCATGGATGTTGTCCGCCTCCTATCCGACCTCGTGGCCGTCAATTCGGTGAATCCGTCACTGGTGCCGGGCGCGCCTGGCGAGGCGGCCGTCGCGGAGGTGGCTGCACAGGCCCTGCGGGCAGCCGGACTCGAAGTGGTCATCGAGCCCGC
>JBKJTD010000214.1:0-4555 GCA_046590915.1 Vicinamibacterales bacterium | reverse complement strand
CGACCGTCGTCGCCTGTTCGACGTGGATCTTCGTGCCCTGCCCGTGCGGGCGCGTGTCGGTCTGTCCTGCGATATGTTCGTCCAGCATTGCGCGCAGGCCCTTGAGGACTTCCAGGTGCGCCGCGCGAGAGTGCTGCGTCACCGCAGGGGACGGGCCAAAATGTCGCGCCGCGGCCGTTCGCAGTTCGGAAAACTCTTGATTTCCGCTATTGCCGCTGGAGTCTGGACGCGCAGCGCGGCCGCGCCTGGCATCCGGTCTGCTTCCCGTGGACGCGGTAAGATGCCCGCTGATGCTGCCCCCCGGTACGAAGCTCGGCCCGTACGAAGTCATGGCTCCTCTCGGCGCTGGCGGCATGGGCGAGGTCTACCGGGCGCACGACTCCAGCCTCGGCCGAACGGTGGCGCTGAAGATCCTTCCCGCGACTTTCGCCGCTGATCCCGACAGGCTTATCCGTTTCGATCGTGAAGCCCGGTCGCTGGCGGCGCTCAATCATCCGAACATCGCGCACATTTACGGCCTCGAGCAGTCGGGCGCGAGCCCTGCCCTGGTCATGGAGCTCGTCGAGGGGGAGGACCTGTCTCAACGGATTGCCCAGGGCCCCATTCCAGCCGATGAAGCCCTCGAGATTGCGCGGCAAATCGCAGGCGCGCTCGAAGCGGCCCACGACGTCGGGATCATCCATCGCGATCTAAAGCCAGCCAACGTCCGCGTGCGCCAGGACGGGACGGTGAAGGTGCTGGACTTCGGCCTGGCGAAGGCACTCGATCCCGTCTCTGCCTCGGGCCCCGGAGCGATGAACTCGCCGACGCTCATGGCAACGCAACTCGGCGTGATCATCGGAACCCCGGCCTATATGGCGCCTGAGCAGGCGCGCGGCAAAGGCGCCGATCGCCGCGCCGACATCTGGGCGTTCGGGGTCGTCCTCTACGAAATGCTCACGGGACGGCGGCCATTCGACGGCGAAACCGTCACCGACGTCATGGCGTCGATTGTCCAGCAGGAGCCCGACTGGAGCCGGCTGCCATTTGGAACCCCGCCGCGCGTGCATCGTCTGCTGCGCCGATGCCTCGAGAAGGACGTGAAGCGGCGAATCCGCGACATCGGCGACGCGCGGCTCGACATCGTCGACACGATCGAGGCGAAGCCGGACATCGGCGCGGCAGCAGCCGCGGGACCATCGCCGCCGCGAGGACGATGGCTGATGGGAGGGGCGATGCTGGCGACGATCGCGCTCCTGGTGCTGGCCGGTGCGCGGTGGCTGCTGCCGTCGCCCCCGTCGGCGCGGACGGTCAGCAGGCTGGACGTCCTCACGCCATCGACACCGGAGCCGACCGTGTTCGCTGTCTCCCCCGATGGCCGGCAGATTGTCTTCACGGCCCATGCGCAGGGCGATGTCTGGCGTCTGTGGATTCGATCCCTGGACCAGCCGACCGCGCGGCCGGTGAGCGGCACGGAAGATGGGACCCAGCCGTTCTGGTCCCCTGATGGGCGAGGCTTTGGGTTCTTCGCATCCGGACATCTGAAGCGGCTCGATCTCGCCACCGGACTCGTCCAGACGCTGGCGAACGCCGCCGCGCCTCGTGGAGGGACATGGAGCCGGCAGGGTGTCATCGTCTTCGCGCCGAACACCACGTCCGGGCTGATGCGCATCACCGCCAGCGGCGGCCAACTGTCTCCTGTGACGAAGCTCCTTCCAAAGCAGTACACCCACCGTTGGCCACAATTTCTGCCGGACGGAAACCGGTTCCTGTTTTCGACGTTCCTCGGCCCGCCGGAGACACGCGGCCTGTTCGTGGCGTCTCTGGATGGCGGCGAACCGCGGCGTCTTGTGTCGGGAGATGAGGTCGGCGACAGCGCGCCGCTCTATGCCCCACCCGGGGTCTTGCTGACGGTAGGACGGGGGGTGCTGTTCGCCCGGCGATTCGATCCCGAGCACCCGGTTATGACCGGTGAACCCGAGCCGATCGCCGACAGCGTCGCCATCGAAAGCGCCATGTTCCGCGCCGCGATGTCCGTGTCGGCCAACGGGGTGCTCGTGCACCGCGGCGGCGGCGCCGAACAGCGGCAATTGGTCTGGATGGATCGCACCGGGCGCGTCCTCGGCCGGGTCGGGCCGACTGACGATAAAGGGTTGGCCTATCCGTCGCTGTCGCCCGACGGCCGGCGCGTGGCCGTCAGCCGGGCGATTGATACCGGTACCGACATATGGCTGCTCGATGTGAATCGTGGCGCGTTCAGCAGGCTCACGTCCGATCCGGGCAATGACATCGGCCCGTTGTGGTCGCCCGACGGCGCGCAGATCGCTTTTCGATCCTCCCGCAGCGGCAGTTTTGACCTCTTCATCAAGACTCTGAGCGGTGCGGCTGAGGAGCAGCCGCTCGTCGTCGACGGCCGGACCAAAGCGGCCATGGACTGGTCGGCGGACGGGCGATTCATCCTCTACGTGGCACTCGATCCGGTAACGGGCGCCGACTTGTGGGCGGTGTCGGTCGTCGGCGAGCGGAAGTCGTACCCCGTTCTGCGCACACCTTTCGACGAAATGGACGCGCACTTCTCACCAGACGGTCGCTGGATCGTCTATCGCTCGAACGAGTCCGGGCGCTTCGAGATCTACATCCGGCCGTTTCCCGGCCCCGGCGGCAGCCAGCTCGTGTCTACGGCCGGCGGTCAGTATCCGCGCTGGCACCCGAATGGGCAGGAGCTGTTCTACGTGGCACCTGATGGACAGATGATGTCCGTGCCGCTCGACCTTTCCGCAAATCGGCAATCGATCGCTTCCGGGTCGCCGGTGGCACTCTTCCCGGTTCATCTCGCCAGCGGCTCCTTCATCACGTCGGCGGGTAGCGCCAGCCGAGCGCAATACGACATCGCCCGTGACGGACGCTTCCTGATCAATCTCGCTGTCGAAGGGTACGCGCCCCCGCCCCTCTCGATCGTCCTGAACTGGGATGCGCTGCTGAAGAAATGAGGCGCGCTACGGCTTGCGCGACGACGAGGGAACGGCGTCAGGTTTCCAACGCGGCGCGTCGGCGAGCAACGCCTCGAGAAGACGTTCTCTCGATCGGCGGCGCTCCAGCAGACTTTCCCTGCCGGTATCATTCAGCATGAGCGCCGATGCCAGAAGCATCACAGCTCTAGGGGCAAGTGCGGAAAATCTCGTCACCCTGTGTGCGTGGTCAAAGACCGTACGGCACGAAGGTGAGTGGATGACATTTGAGAGTATCTCGAGCGCCGATTGGGGTTGATGTCTACACATGGCATGTCTCCGCAAGCCATGGCAACATTCGAGTTCGCAGGCGAGTCAGCGCCAGCGCGAGAGAACGCTTCCTCAGTCGGCACTGTGAAGGATCCGAAACGACTGGCGGCCGTAAAAGCGACTAACCTGCTCGACACACCGGCTGCCGCGGGTTTCGACCGCATCACAAGATTGGGTGCGTCTGCCTTGAAGGTTCCGGCAACTTTCATATCGCTGGTGGACGATCGCCGCGATTTTTATTTGAGCCACTGCGGTTTCGGAGAACCGCTGGCTTCCGAGCGACAACTAAGCGGGCAGACCTTCTGTCACTTCACTGTCCAGGGGAATGTCCCCCTGATTATTCCGGATACGCGCGCGGACCCCGTGTACTCAAAGGTGCCGACCGTAGAATCACTGGGAATTGCCGCCTATCTCGGAGTTCCGCTGGTGCTTTCTTCCGGCGAAGTGATTGGCGCCTTTTGCGCAATCGATTTTGCACCGCGCGCATGGAACGAATCCCAGATTCTCGCCGCGACCGATCTCGCAAGCCTCGTGGTGTCTGAAATAGAGCTGCGCCAGGCCAGTGTCGGATAAGGCCCATTATTTTCGGGAAAACACCCACGTAATACGGACTATCGGCGACGGCGACGTGCATGCTGTGCGCAACCAGTGCGGCGAGAGTCCGCTGCCATTGGAGTTCAGCACGATCGACGGCGCACAACTCCGATGCTCGTGGCATGGCTGCGTGTACGACATCCGCAGCGGGCGTCGTGTGGACCGGGCGGATGGTGAGCGACTGCAGGTGTTCCCGGTGCTCGTCAAGGACGGGCGCATCGAAGTGGCAATCGACGTCGAACCCGCAGGCAAGGTTCTGTAGTGCGCATCGTCGTGGCAGCGTTTGGCAACGAGCTGCGCGGGGATGACGGGTTCGGCATCGCGGTGTTGCGCCGGCTCGAGATGCTCGCCGCTGACGACGCGGAGCCGCATCGTGTGCGTCTGCTGGAGGTCGGGACCGGCGGACTCTGGCTTGCGCAGGAATTGATGACGCCGTGCGACCGGTTGATCATTATCGATGCCGTCAGTCGGGGCACGCCGCCCGGCACGGGGTGTGTGCTGAGGGTTGACGAGGTCGCGCTGCCGGCTGACGTCGACATGCATCTGGCCGTGCCGTCGCGCGTGCTGGGGGTCGCCAAGGCCATGGACACGCTCCCGAAGGAGACGTTTCTGGTCGGCTGTGAGCCAGCCGAAACGGAAGAGCTTGCGCTGGAGCTGACACCGGCCGTTCGAGACGCAGTGGAGCCGGCCGCACGGCGCGTGCG
>JBKJTD010000167.1:0-4389 GCA_046590915.1 Vicinamibacterales bacterium | reverse complement strand
GTGATGGACAGTCATCAGTACTGGCACCGCGGTAAAGAGCCAGCCGCTGGGAACACAGGCCGCCCCGGCCTGTGAGGTTGGTGTCTCTATCCGAGGCCCGGCTGATGACTGTCGATCACTCAGGCGCCCCCGCTATTGTCGGCCGGGGAGCCTGCCGACTGTAGGGCGAGTGCAGAAGTGGGAAGTTTGGTGAAACGATGGCAAGAACGCTGAAATCTGATAAGTGGCTGATGTGGGCCACCTTGCTTCTCCTGGGCGTCAGCCTGGTGATGGTCTTCAGTGCGTCTGCGCGGTGGGCCGACGAACGTTTTGACTCGCAGTACCGCTTTTTGATCAAACAGGGTGTCTTTGTTGCCGTGGGCCTCGCGTTGATGGTCATCGGCATGCGCGTGGACTATCACCACTACAGGAAGCCGATCGTCATCTGGACGGCCGTGGGCATCGCCCTGACGTTGCTGGTCGCGGTCTTCGGTTTTGCGCCGATCAACGGGACACGTCGCTGGATTTCCATTCCAGGGTTCACGCTGCAGCCGTCCGAGCTGGCCAAACTCGCCGTGGTGTTCTTCACGGCCGCGCTGCTAGAGCGCCGGATGCACCGCATCAATGACGTGTCATTCGCCCTTTTGCCCATTGGCGTCCTGCTCGCGGTGTTTGTCGGTCTCATCGTGCTGCAGCCGGACTTTGGCACGTCGGCCGCATTGGCGGGTGTCGTGCTCGCGATGGTGTTCTCTGCAGGGCTCTCGTTCCGGTACCTCGGCGGGGTGCTGGCCGTCCTGGTCCCGCTGGCCGGGGTGGCCATTTACGCCGAGCAATATCGGCTCAGACGTTTCCTGATTTTTCTCGATCCTGAGAGTGACCCGCTGGGGGCAGGCTTCCAGCTGCGGCAGTCGCTGATTGCCGTCGGGTCTGGCGGCGTGTTCGGCCGTGGCTTCATGGACGGCGTGCAGAAGCTGTTTTACATTCCTGAGCCGCACACCGACTTTATCTTTGCCGTCATTTCCGAGGAACTCGGCCTGGTCGGCGCCACCGCGATTCTCGCGTGTTTTGTGGTGATTGCCATGCGAGGTCTTCGTGCCTCGATGTATGCCCCCGATCGCTTCGGGTCGCTTCTTGCGATCGGTCTGACCGCCATGATTGCCGCTCAGGCGTTCGTGAACTTGAGTGTGGTGGTCGGCCTGGTCCCGACCAAGGGCATCCCGCTCCCGTTTGTCAGCAATGGCGGCTCATCCATGATCGTCAGCCTCTTTGCGATGGGCATCCTGCTCAATGTGTCGCAGTACGCGTCAGCCATGGATGCCGATGGACGCGTCAGGCGCATGGCCCGCGCCGTCACCACCGACGATCCGCTCGGAGTTCAGGCGTGACACCACGCCCGCTCACGGTCGTGATCGCCGGTGGAGGCACCGGAGGCCATCTGTTCCCCGGTCTCGCGGTCGCGCGCGCGCTTCTCGCGCGCAAACCCGACGCTCGCGTGTCGTTTGCCGGAACGGCACGCGGTCTCGAAGCGCGCGTCGTCCCTGCTGAAGGTTTTGACCTCGACCTCATCCGGAGCGTGGGCATCAAGGGGAAGTCTCCGATTGCGCGGCTGCGCGGTGGTGCCATTCTGCCCGTCAGCATGCTTGACGCGCTCCGGGTGGTGGCGCGGCGAAAGCCCCACGTGGTGATCGGCGTTGGTGGCTACAGTTCTGGCCCTATCGTCTTGATGGCGGCCATGCGCGGCATTCCGACCATGGTGCTTGAACAGAATGCGATTCCTGGCTTGACCAACCGGTGGCTGGCGCCGTTTGTTCGCGCGGCAGCAGTGACCTATGACGGGACGTTGACCTATTTTCGCGGGAGGGGCTTCGTTGCAGGTAACCCAGTACGTCCGGAATTTCTCCAGTCACTGGGGGCGGGTGAGGCGCGCGATGCGTCACGTCCGCCCAGGGTGTTGATCCTTGGCGGCTCCCAGGGCGCGCACGCAATCAACGTGGCCATGGTGGCGACGGCACCGGAGTTGGTACGGCGGTGCCCACGCCTCGAAATCGTCCACCAGACCGGCACACGGGACCTGGAAATGGTCCGCGATGCCTACCTCACCGCCGGGGTGTCGGCGAGGGCTGAATCCTTCATCGACGGAGTCGCCAACGAGATGAGACAGGCCGATGTGGTGGTGTCGCGGGCCGGCGCCACCACATTGGCGGAACTTGCCGCGTTGGGAGTTCCCGCGGTCCTTGTCCCGTTTCCCGCCGCCGCTGACGATCACCAGCGCAAAAACGCGATGGTGCTCGCTGAGTGCGGCGCCGCCGTGTTGATCGAAGAACGTGCGCTGGGCACTGACGGGGGGCGCGCACAGTTCGTGGACGCGATCGTCGGCCTCTCGGCCGATGCCGCTCGGCGCGAAGCGGTCGGGCAGGCCATGCATGGATTCGCCAAGCCGGATGCCGCTCACGTGATCGTGGACCGCATCCTGGAGCTCGCGGCATGACGCCCATGCTGGGACGGACGAGACGGGTGCATTTTGTCGGGATTGGCGGCATTGGCATGAGCGGCATCGCCGAGCTGCTGGCCAATCTCGGCTACGAGGTGTCGGGATCGGACGCAAAACGTTCGGAGATCACCGAACGGCTCGCCGAGCTTGGCGTGCGCATCGCGATCGGACACGCCGCCGCCAACGTCGGCAATGCCGATGTGGTGGTGACCTCATCTGCGGTCGCCAAGGACAACCCTGAAGTGGTGACTGCGCGAACGTCGCACGTCCCGGTGATCCCGCGCGCCGAGATGCTGGCCGAATTCATGCGCTTGCGCACGGGCATCGCCATCGCTGGCGCGCATGGCAAGACCACCACAACCTCGATGGTCGCGTTGATGCTCGAAAAAGCGGGGCTCGATCCTACGGCGGTCATCGGCGGGCGCCTCTCGGCATTTGGCAGCAACGCGCGGCTGGGTAGCAGCCAGTACATGGTTGCAGAGGCTGACGAAAGCGATCGGTCGTTCCTGCTGCTGTCTCCGACATTTGCAGTAGTCACCAACATCGACCACGAACACATGGAGAGTTACGGGACGTTTGAGAATCTTGTCGACGCGTTCGTGCAATTCGGCAACAAAGTGCCGTTCTACGGAGCGGTGATCGCGTGCATCGATGATCCCGTGGTGGCGGCGCTGCTGCCCAGACTGACTCGTCGGGTGATCACGTACGGATTTTCGGAGAGCGCCGACGTGCGCGGCGAGGGGGCCTCGAGTGACGGCCGTACGGCCCGCTGTCAGGTCAGAACCTATACAAGTCAGACGCGCGATACTGCTGAACGTGGGGAACTCGTCGTCGGTGTTCCAGGGCGGCACAATCTCCTGAACGCCCTCGCCGCGACGGCAATGGGTCGCGAACTCGGCGTGCCGTTTGAACGAATCGCCGCGGCGCTCGGTGGATTTCATGGCGCGGAGCGCCGGTATCAGATTCGCGGTGTGGTGTCGGATGTCACGGTCGTCGACGACTATGGCCACCACCCGACTGAGATTGCCGCCGTCCTGCGGACAGCGCGTGAAGGGGCTCCGGGCCGCCTGGTCGTCGCGTTTCAACCACACCGGTACTCGCGTACGCGGGATCTGCTGGCCCAGTTCGGCCCGGCGCTCGGCCTCGCTGACGTGGTGGTGTTGACCGACATCTATGCGGCAGGTGAGGCGCCGATCGCCGGCATCTCCCTGGAGAGTCTCGCTGCGGTCGTGCGGCCACACGTGAAGGATCTCGTGCTCGTGCCCTCGGTAGGGGATGTTGCAGCGCACGTCGCGCTGCTCGCGCAGCCCCGCGATCTCGTGGTGACGCTGGGGGCCGGGTCGATTGGGCACGTTGCCGATCGCATCGTGGCTCTGCTGCAGCAGATGGAAGGGTCAGTGACCGGGGCCACGGGGCAGGTGGTGTCATGAGTGCTGCCGCGTCCGCGCCCCGTCGTGGGTTGCCGACCGGATCGGGGTCGGTGGGCGACAAGCGGTTTCGGCGGACCGAGGTTCGGCCCGGGCACCGGCGTCGGGTGCTGCAGCGCGCCTGGCAGATCGGCCGTGTGGTGCTCGTGATCGGCGTGCTGGGCGGGATCGGTGTGGTCGGCTCGTCGCGGGTCGTCGGTGCACGTTTTCTTGCGGTCACCGATGTCACGGTTCGCGGTAATCAGCGACTGAGCCTCGGCGAAATCGAGGCGCTCATTGGCGACGTGCGCGGTGAGAGCCTGCTGCTGGTCGACCTGGAGCGGTTCCGGGCGAAGTTGCTCGACTCCCCGTGGGTTGCGGATGTGACGGTCCGACGCGTGCTGCCGGCCACCGTGGATGTGCGCATCGTCGAGCGCGACCCGGTCGCCGTGGTCCGTCTTGGACAGCTGTTGTATCTCGTGGATGGGACGGGAGTGATCATCGGCGAGTACG
>JBKJTD010000005.1:0-2555 GCA_046590915.1 Vicinamibacterales bacterium | reverse complement strand
CTGGTATTTCACTGACTCCCCGGAGCCTGACGATGCGGCCGTCGGCGCGGCGGAATATCCGCGAGGTCCACGCGGCGCACGGCTGCTCCCTGCCGAAGGCCTGCAGCTGGAAGTGACCCTTTATGAAACCGGCGTGGAGCCGCACTTTCGCGTGTATCCGTACGACGACTCCACCGCACCGATTCCGCCTGGTGAGGTCACGCTCACGGTCGAACTGCATCGGCTCGGCGGTCGCGTCGACCGCATCGGGTTCACGCCGGAGGCTGACTACCTGCGTGGTCAGGGCATCGTTGAAGAGCCGCACTCGTTCGACGTGAAGGTGGTCGCCCAGCGTGGGGGCAGGCGGCACGAGTGGTCCTATGCACAGATCGAAGGGAAGGTGCGGTTGTCGGATGCGGTGCTCGCCAGCACGGGCATCACGATTGAGACGGTCGGTCCACGGACGATGACCACGACCTTTGAGGTGCCCGGCCAGATCATTGCGGACGACACCAGGGTCGCGCACGTGGTGCCCCGGTTGTCCGGGATGGTCACGCGTGTGGGATTCAAGGTCGGTGACCGGGTGCGGCGCGGCGAGGTGTTGGCCGTGATCCACAGTCGCGAACTGGCCGATGCGCGGAGCACCTATCTGGTCGCCACCCATCACACGGAGTTTGCGAAGGCGTCCGCTATCCGCGAAGAGGCGTTGTGGCGAAAAAAGATCTCGGCTGAGCAGGACCACCTGGCGGCCAAACGCGATTACGAGGAGGCGGCGCACGCGGAAACCGTGGCGGCGCAGAAGCTCATCGCCCTGGGCGATACCGCGGCGTCGGTCGCTGCGCTTGAATCAGCCGCGCCTGAAGTCCTGCCTCGCTACGAGATCCGCGCGCCACTTGACGGTGTGGTACTTGAGCGAGACGTCACACTTGGTGAAGCGGTGGGCATCGAGCGCGCGCTGTTCGTGGTGGGTGACCTCTCGTCGGTCTGGGTGGACGCCACTCTGAGCGCCGCTGATATCGGTCAGGTGCGCATGGGGCAGGCGGCCACCATCCATGCCGGTGATCTGGATCGTGAGGTGTCGGGCCGCGTCACGTACCTCAGTCCGCGTGTGGACCCGGAGACCCGCAAGGGCACGGCGCGTTTCACCATTGCCAACACCGACGGCACGCTGCGACCAGGGCTGTTTGTCACCGTGAAGCTCGTCAAGGCGTCAGCCGAGGTGGCCATGGCCATCCCGGTGTCGGCGATCCAGACCTTCCGCGACTGGCAGGTTGCGTTTTTTCGATTCGGCGAGTGGTTCGAGGCGCGGCCTCTCACAGTCGGCCGGTCCGACGGCACGTGGGTGGAAGTGGTGGCAGGCCTCTCACCCGGTGACCGTTACGCCGCCACCAACAGCTTCGCGATCAAAGCCGAGATTGGCAAACTCGGCGCCACCCACGACCACTAGGCGGCACTGACCATGATCGAACGCATTCTCACGTTTTCCATCGCACACCGCTGGCTCGTGCTGGTGGTGACGCTCGGCGCGGGTGTCTTCGGCGCGTACAACTACCAACGGCTGCCGATTGATGCCGTGCCCGACATCACCAACGTGCAGGTGCAGGTCAACTCCGAGGCACCGGGATTTTCGCCGCTGGAAGCCGAGCAACGGATCACATTCCCGATCGAAACCGCACTGGCGGGACTGCCGCGGCTCGAGGAAACCCGCTCACTCTCGCGGTACGGGCTCTCGCAGGTCACGGTGGTCTTTGAAGACGGGACCGACATCTATTTTGCCCGTCAACTGGTCAACGAGCGTGTGCAGGAAGCCGCCGCGGTGCTGCCGGCCGGCATCGTTCCGTCCCTGGGACCCATCGCCACGGGCCTGGGCGAGATCTTCCTGTGGACGGTGGAGCACGATCCACCTATTGACGGGGACGCGGTCGAGCAGGGCATGACCCTGCGCACGATTCAGGACTGGATCGTGCGTCCGCAATTGCGCACGGTGCCGGGCGTGGCCGATGTGAACAGCATCGGTGGATACACCCGCCAGTTTCACGTGACGCCCGACCCTTCCAAGCTGGTCGCGTACGGCCTGACCTTCCGTGACGTGCTCTCCGCGCTCGCCGCCAACAACGGCAACGTGGGGGCGGGATACATCGAACGCAGCGGCGAGCAGTATCTGGTGCGGGCGCCAGGGCAGGTCACCACGCTTGACGACCTGCGGCAGCTCGTGGTCGGCACCCGCCAGGGCACTCCTGTCTACCTCACGGACATTGGGGAGGTCATCCTCGGCAAGGAACTCCGGACGGGCGCGGCCACTGAGGACGGTCGCGAGGTTGTGCTCGGCACGGCGTTCATGTTGATGGGCGAAAACAGCCGCATCGTCTCGCAACGTGTGGCCGAACGCATGGCCGAGATCAACACGACGTTGCCGGAGGGCATCAAGGCAAAGACAGTCTATGACCGCTCAACACTGGTGGACGAGACGATCGCGACCGTGCGCCACAACCTCACCCTCGGCGCCCTCCTGGTCATCGTGGTGCTCTTCTTCTTCCTCGGCAATATTCGCGCGGCGCTGATCACGGCGTGCGTGA
>JBKJTD010000343.1:0-6294 GCA_046590915.1 Vicinamibacterales bacterium | reverse complement strand
ATGGGACATCCACACCCGGCGTATTACGGCCGTCGGCGCGCCGGAACACGACGCGGTACCGGCTCACGGTGATGAAATTCGCGGCTGACGTGGCGACCGTCGGGTCCTTCATGGCGAGTCTGAAGCGCACCTGCGCCACATCCTCGAACACCGTCGGGACGCGCATCTGCACTCCGTTGACGCTGCGGTTGACCAACGTCAGCACATCCGATCCCAGCGTGCCGCCAAATGTCGTGGCCTGGGCGCCCGAGGCCGCGACCAGCGACTCCACAATCAGATAGCTGCTCGCTTGTCCGGGACGGCCCGCTGCCGCGCACCCGAGGCTGGTGATGCCCAGCGCCACGGCGCCGATCACGCAAAGACCCGTTCGTTTCATATGCTGCTCCGCAAGATGCGTGGGGTGATGAAGATCAGCAGCTCACGCGTCTCGTCCTGTGTTTGATCCCGTTTGAAGAGCCAGCCCAGCAGCGGCAAGCGATGGAACACCGGTGTGCGATCCTGGGTGGCCTGTTCACGGCTCACATAGATGCCGCCGATGACGGTCGTCGCGCCATCGGTGACCTGCACTGACGTCTTCGCGCGCTGCGTGTCGATGGAGGGAATATTGTTATAGACGAGACCTGGTTGGGCGTTTTCGAGCTCGACGTCCATGATCACGGTGTTGGCCGCAGTAATTCGCGGCGTGACGAGCAGCTTCAATGCCGCATCCTTGAACGTCACCGTCACGGTATTGTTCGCCACCGTCTGGATGGGAATCTGCACGCCCTGTGTCATCTCCGCCTGTTTGTTGTTCTGCGTCGTGACGCGCGGCGTCGAGAGGATGCGTCCGTTGCCTGATCGCTCAAGCGCCGTGAGTGCGACGTCCAGATTGAGCGCCCCGGTGATGGACCCGAGTGCCAGCCCCGCTGCTGAGGTCGCACCCGGCACCGGCAGATTCACCGCGGTCGATCCGGCGCCTGTCGCCACGCCACTGACGATGCCGGTGTTGGGGAACGACAAACCCGTGGTGTTGCCCAGCTCGGGAGAGACACGGCCGGACCCTCCCCATTGCACGCCCAGTGCGCGCGCGGAATCGCGATTGGTCTGCACGACACGCGCTTCAATTTCCACTTGAGGTTCGGGGCGGTCCAGCGTCGCGATCAGTCCCGCTGCCGCTTCGAGGTGATCGGGCAGATCACGCACGATCAACGTGTTGGTACGCGCATCGAACTGGGTGTCGCCGTGTCTGGACAAAATCGCGGACTTGAGCAACGGCTCCAGATCTGCGGCCTGTGCGTAGTTGAGCGGAAACGTCCGGACGGTCACCGACGACGGCGCCTGCGCGTCGACGAATTTCTGCCGCGCCTCTTCTTCGGAGGTCAGCACACTCATCGGCACGATGCGCACCACGGTGCCTTCAACGATGTACCCCAGCTTCGAGGTCTTGAGAATCACCTCAAGCGCCTGATCCCACGGTACCCGCGTGAGCTTGATATCAATCGTGCCGCTCACGGCCGGGTCGATCACCAGGTTGAGACCGCCGAGCTCGGCAAACGACCGCAGTACCATCCGCAGGTCGGCCCCCTGGAAATCAAAATCCGCCGGGGCGCCGGTGTATTGCCGCGGCTGTCCGGTCGGAGTCGTCAGCGCCGACGGCACCTGCGCGGAAAGCGCGAACGAAAAAACGAGCCACACGCCGACCAGTCGCCACACGCGCATCACTGCCCACCCCCTTGGCCGGCGGGACGAAGTGCCTTGCGCACTTCGCGCCCCCCTGCACGCTGCGTGGCGTTGGTCAGGAGCACCACTGCGTCGGCTTCAATTCGTCGAATGACCGCGTCCTGCAGACGATCCTGCGCCTTGGCCAGATAGGTCTTGCCATCGGTGCCTTCCAGCAGCGCCATCCGGGTGGCCCCGCTTGAAATGATGCCCTTGAGCACCACATCGTCGGCCGTCATGCCTGCCAGGCCTGACGCGCGGCGGGTCGTCGCCGCCGCGGTGACCGGCGGCGCGGTCGGCGGGGCCACCAGGGGTGAGAACGGATCCCGTCGGCTCTGCCCTTCATAGCCGGTCGGCATCATGCCGACGCGAGTTCCGATCTTCATCGTCTCCTGCGCGGTCACCGGCACCGACAGGCACAACAGCACGATTGCCGAAAGAGTCAGCCGGGTCATTGTCCTTTTCCAAATACAAACGTCGTCGCGGTGCACGTCGCAGACACCAGACCGCGTCGTGCGCTGGCGGGCGCCGTGTTGGTGCGCAGGTGCAGATTGGCCACCGAGATGAGCCGCGACTCAGAGGCCACGCGATCGAAGAACACGCCGAGGTCGTGATAGCCGCCCTCAAGCCCGAGTTCGATGGGCCACTCGGTGAACTGATCCTTGTCGGCCGCGGGTTTGGGCGTGAAGCTGTTGATGCTCAGATTCGATTCGCTCGCAATCTGATGCAGGCCACGCAATACGTCCTGTGCATCTTTTTCATCGGGCAGAATCGCGGTGGTGCTGGCGAGCGCCGCCTCGAGCATCGCGATGTCCTTCCTGACCTGCGGCAGACGCTGGGCGGTCTGCGTCGCCCGTGCGACCTCCGCTTCCACGACGGCCAGGCGTTCCCGCCGCAGCGCCAGTTCCGCGCGTTCGGGAGCGATTAACACCTGCCACGCCGCCCCAAACGCCATGACGGCGACGACCAGACAGATGCCCGCCTGCGCCCTGGGCGAATACTGGTGAAAACTGACCGCCATTACTGGCCGCCTTTCTGCGCCGCAGGCTTGATTTGCTCGACCTGATCCGCGCGCACATCTCCGCGGACGGCAAATCGCACCACCGACTGCTCCCCTATCAACTCCATGTTGGTGGTGACGATGTCGAGGGTGCGGAGAAACTGCCCCGTGTTCTGGAGACGATCCACAAAGTCGGTCAAGGCGGTGAGCGACACGGCGCGGCCTTCGATGCGCACCGACGCGCCCAGCTGCTTCAACTCCAGCAGCCACAGCCCTTCGGGCAAGCTCATGCTCACGGTCTCAAGCAGGACCACGGGTGCGCGCTGCGTGGCGCGCAGGCGATCGATCAAGCCGAGGCGCTGCCGCAGATCTTTTTCGCGCGCAATGGCGGCATCCACCAGGCGCGCGGCTTCCTGCAGGCGCACCAGCTCGCCTTCCTTCTGGGAGATCGTGGTGTCGAGTTCCCGGCGCGTCGTATCAAGTGTCCACCACCATCCAGCGACACCAATAGCCGTGGCCATCAGTACTGTGACGCCAAACAGCGCGGCGCGCTGTTCGGCAGGCACCGCGAAAAATCTGGCCAGCCCCGAGGGTTGGCGAGCGGCCGAGCCACCGATGAGATTGACGCGAATCACCGGTCACCTTCCCGACGAAGTGCGAGGCCCACCGCCACCGCATACGCAGGTCCGGCGGCATCACCACCCACGGCGCTGGCGGGCCGCGTGATCTGCCGGAACGGATTGGCGACTTCGACTTCGACTTCCAGTTCGGCCGCCAACAGATGTTTGAGTCCGTCGATCTGGCACGCGCCACCAGACAACACCACACGGTCCACACGGTCCACTGCTGAAGACGCGCGATGGAAGTCAATCGTCTTGCGAATCTCGAGCATGAGCTGCAGATGGATGTCGCGCACCACGCTCATCGTGACCTCGTCGTTCAGATGCTCCTGTCGCAGCAGACGCGCCGCTGCGGTGGCATCGAGCCCCAGGTCGCGCCCGATCGCATCCAGATATGCGGCGCCGCCGACATTGAGATCGCGGGTGAACGCCACTTGCCCATGTTCGATCAGACAGACGATCGTGCCGCGATGGCCCACATGCACCAGGACCACGAGGGGCTCGGTGCGATCGGGATAGTTGGCCTCGTAGGCGTTGGCCAGCGCAAACGCCTCGACGTCGAGAATCACCGGCGCCCGGCCCGTGGCGGTCATCGCGGCGATGCGCTCGTCAACACGATCGCGGCGAGCCGCCACCAGCAGCACGTCCAAGGCCTCGGCGGGCAATGCCCGGGGCCCGTCGAGGACCTGATAATCGAGCTGGACGTCGCTCAAGGGAAAAGGAATGTACTGCTCCGCCTCCAGGGGTATGGTGTCGGCCAGTTCCTGCGCACTCATCGGCGCCATCGTCAGGCGCTTGACGATGACTGCGTGGCCGGAAACAGCGGCGGCCACACGCGCGCGGCGGAGGCCGAGGGTATCAAGGAGCATCGCGGCGGTCTCGGCCAGTGCGGTTTGGGTCGTGTCTTCCCCAGCTGGCACGAACGCTTCTCCGGCCGCCACCAGAGTCCATCCCTTCCGTTTTGGCCGCAGAACCACGGCTCGGATGGCATGCGTGCCCAGATCGAGGCCGACCAGAGGGGGTTTGAAGGCGGCGGCGAGTCCCATTGCGGCTGGGACTACGGCAAGCCTGATGCCAAGACAGGGGGCGCAGGTGTCCCCAATGACACAACGGGCGCCAAATGGTCGGACGGACGTAGTGGGTGCGGAGCGACCCACGTGCTTTGTCGCACGACCCGCGAAAACTGTAAGTACGCCCGTTTCTCGTTGTCTGCGTTGACTTTTTCAGTGGTGATAGCTAATCTTTTGGTTTGCCGTCCCTCCGGAGTGTTCCGTTGGGTGATGCGGCCGCGCAATGCAGTGAAATTGTGTGAAAGAAGGGACTCGTTAGATGGGCACGTTTATCCCCTCTGCCAAGGTGATTGACCGGCAGTGGCATGTGATTGACGCAGGCGGTCAGGTGTTGGGACGCATTGCGACCGACGCGGCACGTCTGCTGCAGGGCAAGCATAAGGCGGAATGGACGCCATTCCTTGACCGTGGCGATTTCATCATTGTGGTCAACGCGGCGACGGTGAAGCTGACCGGCAACAAGGAAGAACAGAAGATTTATCGCAAGCACTCGGGCTACGAAGGCGGACTGCGCGAGGAACGCGCAAAGATCGTGCGCCAGCGTCATCCGATTCGACTTGTGGAAGAGGCCGTGCGCGGCATGTTGCCGAAGACCAAGCTCGGTGAAGCGATGTATCGGAAATTAAAGGTGTACGCAGGCAGCGAACACCCGCATGCGGCCCAGCAGCCGCGCAAGCGCGAGGTAGCGTAACGTGACAGCAGCAAGCACACAGTTCTATGGCACGGGCCGCCGCAAGACCTCAACCGCCCGCGTGTTTCTCCGGCCAGGCAACGGCGCGATCACCGTCAACCGCAAGCCGGTCGACGTCGCCTTCCCCACCGAAACCCTGCGTCTGGTGATTCGTCGCCCACTGGTGACCACCCAGACCACCGAACAGTTTGATGTGGTGGCCACCACCGCGGGTGGAGGCGTCGCCGGCCAGGCCGGTGCGCTGCGTCTTGGCATCGCCCGCGCGCTCCTGGAGTTCAACGAGGAACTCCGGTCGGCGCTGCGTGGAGACGGACTCCTGACGCGCGATCCGCGCGCCAAGGAACGAAAAAAATACGGCCAGAAGGGCGCGCGCAAGCGCTTCCAGTTCAGCAAGCGCTAGTCGTTACGTTTTTAGGAGACTTGAGTGAGTGCAATTGCGATGAAAGACCTGCTCGAAGCCGGGGTGCACTTCGGGCACCAGACCAAGCGCTGGAATCCGAAGATGAAGCCGTTTATCTTCGGCGAACGGAACGGCATCTACATCATCGATCTGGGCCGCACAGCAAAGCTGTATAAAGAAGCGGCACAGTTTGCGACCGACACGGCGGCTCGGGGCGGGACCTTCCTGTTCGTCGGCACCAAACGTCAGGCGCAGGATGCGATTGCGGAAGAAGCCCAGCGCGCAGGGATGTTCTTCGTCAACCAGCGATGGCTGGGTGGCTTGCTCACCAACTTCTCCACCATTCAGCGGTCACTCGGCCGACTGCGTGAACTGGAAGCGATGTCCACCGACGGCCGCTACGATACGCTGTCGAAGAAGGAAATCGCCCGGCTCGACAAGGAGCGTCGCAAGCTCTCGAAGAACCTGGACGGCATCCGCGGCATGACCCGCCTGCCCGACGCCCTCTTCATCGTCGACACCCGCAACGAACAGATCGCGGTCGACGAAGCGCGCAAGCTCAAGATTCCGGTCATCGGCGTGGTGGACACCAACTGTGATCCCGACCAGATCGACTACGTGATCCCGGGTAACGACGATGCGCTGCGCTCGATTCGATTGTTTGCCGCCGGTATTGCCGACGCTATCCTCTCGGGTCGTGGCATGGCCGAGTCGGCCGCTGCCGACGACATGCCGGTCAAGGCCGAATCGGGCGACGAGTCCGAAACGCCTGCCGCGACCGTCTGACACACTTCGTTAATTAGGCAATGAGGCAA
>JBKJTD010000306.1:0-2517 GCA_046590915.1 Vicinamibacterales bacterium | reverse complement strand
GGCTGGTGCGGAAGGGGGGACTCGAACCCCCACGCCCTTGCGGGCGCCAGCCCCTCAAGCTGGTGCGTCTGCCAATTCCGCCACTTCCGCGTGGGGTCTGCGAGCCACTAAGTATATGGCAAAGTTGGACGCATGAAAGTCCTGCGCGGTCAGCGTCCGTCCGATCGTGCCCGACTGCCGTCCGGAATCTGGGCGCTCGGCTTTGTTTCCCTGCTCATGGATTCATCGTCGGAACTGGTCCACAGCCTGCTGCCCATCTTCATGGTGTCGGTGCTTGGCGCCAGCATGGTGACCGTCGGGCTCCTTGAAGGCCTCGCCGAAGCCACGGCGTCGGTCGCGAAAGTATTTTCGGGCACCCTCAGTGACCGCTGGCGCCGACGCAAGCCGCTTGTGGTGTTGGGATACGGACTCGGCGCGCTTTCCAAGCCGGCGTTCCCACTGGCATCGGCGGTGGGGTGGGTGTTCGCCGCCCGATTCGTCGACCGGATAGGCAAGGGCATTCGAGGCGCCCCGCGTGACGCGTTGATCGCGGACATTACGCCGCCCCAGCTGCGCGGTGCCGCGTTTGGTCTGCGTCAGGCGCTCGACTCCATCGGCGCGGTCGTCGGGCCGGGTCTCGCCGTGCTGCTCATGTGGTGGCTGGCCAACGATATTCGTGCGGTGCTGTGGTTTGCCGCCATCCCGGCCATTCTGGCCGTCGCGCTGCTCGTTGTCGCCGTTCGCGAGCCCGAGCCCGAGCCCGAGTCCGCGGCTGGGGCGGCCGCGGCTCATACTCCGGTCTCACTGCGCGATGTCTGGACGTTGCCGACGCGTTTCTGGCTGGTGGTCCTCGTGGGTGTCGTCTTCACGCTCGCACGCTTCAGCGAAGCGTTCCTCATCCTGCGCGCGCAGGATGTCGGGCTGCCCATCGGACAAGTGCCGGTCGTGATGGCGGTGATGAGTGGGGTCTACGCGCTCGGCGCATATCCTGCGGGTCTGGTGGCGGATCGATTCGGTGGCCGCACGCTCTTGCTGCTCGGCCTCCTCGTGCTGGTCATCGCCGATCTCGTTCTAGCCGCCGCCATGACACCGACGCTCGTTCTTGTCGGCGCCGCGTGCTGGGGCCTGCACATGGCGCTGACCCAGGGACTCTTCTCGAAGCTCGTGGCAGACGCGGCAACAGCCCGGCTCCGTGGCACCGCCTTCGGCGTCTTCCATCTGGGCACCGGAGCCGCCCTCTTTCTGGCCAGCGTGATCGCCGGTGCCCTGTGGAGTCGATTCGGCCCGTCAGCCACGTTCCTGGCCGGCGCAGCGTTCGCCGGAGTAGCGTTCGTCGGCGTAGCGAGCTACGAAGCAGTGAGCCGCAAATAAAAAGGGAGCGCGTGAGCGCTCCCCCCGAATTCCAACCGAACCCTGGACCCGCCTTCGCCAAGGCTACGGCGGGCAAGCCCTGTCGGACCTTGGACTACTGTCCGCCCCCGCCAGTACGTCCACCAGCAGGCGGAGGAGTCGTCGCAGGCGGTGTCCCCGGCGGAACGGTCGGTGCGGTTGTCGGTGTCCCTGAGGGGGCGAGCGGCAGCGCGGTCGGATCGGCCACCGGAGTGGCAGGTGTCGCAGCAGCAGGCGGGGCGGCGATGCCGCCAACAACCGAGCTGCCGAATCCACCGGAGTTACCCAGCACCGCCAGCGCCAATGAGCCGAGCATGAACAGCGCCCCAAGGATCGTCGTCGCGCGCGTCAGCACCGAGGCACCGGCGCGAGCACCAAACGCCGCCTGGCTGCTTGATCCGCCAAAGGCCGCGGCGATGTCGCCACCCTTGCCCTGCTGCAGAAGGACCACCACCAGCAACAGCAGGCAGACGACGATATAGAAGGTCAAGAAGGCGTAGAACAGCATAAGACGACGATTATAGCCCGTTCTGAACAATAGACGCGAAGGAGCGGGCTTCCAGGGAGGCGCCGCCGACCAGGGCGCCGTCAACGTCTTCCAGGCCAATGAGTTCGCGGATGTTTTCGGGTTTGACCGACCCACCGTAGAGGATGCGGCATTTATCCGCATGTGCGCCCCCAAACCACTCGCGCAGGCGCTTCCGGATGTGGGTGTGGGCCTCACCGGCCTCGGCGGGCGTCGCGTTTTTGCCCGTCCCGATGGCCCAGACGGGTTCGTAGGCGAGGATCAGGGTGGCGATCTGGTCACCCGAGGAGCCATCGAGTCCGGCTTTCAGCTGGCGGTCGAGCACGGCCAGTGTCTCGCCGCGCTCGCGCTCTTCAAGCGTTTCGCCGATACACACAATCGGCGTGAGTTCGGCCTGCCGCGCGGCGTTGAGCTTGCGATTGACCCACTCGTCGGTGTCACCAAACATGCGCCGACGTTCGGAGTGGCCGATGATGACGTAGTCCGCGCCCGCGTCCTTGAGAATGGCTCCGCTCACCTCACCGGTGAACGCGCCCTGTCGCTCGAAGTGGAGATTCTGCGCGGCGATACAGATCGTCCCGACCCGCGCGGTTTCCGACGCTGCCGCGATCGCCGTGAAGGGC
>JBKJTD010000303.1:0-2503 GCA_046590915.1 Vicinamibacterales bacterium | reverse complement strand
CGCGACCACCGTCTCGCCGACCGCGCAGGCCGACCGCCCCGTGCCGTTCAAGGCCGGCGAGTCGCTCGTCTATGACGTGTCGTGGACGACGTTTGTGACGGCCGGGCAGGCGACCATGTCGGTCAGGGAACGGAGGGCGGCGGGTGCCGGTCGTTCGCAGTATTACCTGGTGGCCGAGGGACAGCCGTCCTCGATGCTGCAGAAGCTGTATCACCTCTACTACAAGGCCGAGTCGATGATGGACACGCAATCGCTGCGACCTTCGACCGCCACGGTGTACAGCGATGAGAACGGTCGCAAGCGGTACAAGACCTCACGGTTCCGCGGCAACGGCACGGTCGACTACGAGATCCGCACCTCGACCTCTGCCAAGACCACCGTCAAAGTCGACCCGACCGCTCAGGATCCGCTTGGCGCGATTTACGTGCTGCGGGCACTGCCGCTCAAGACCGGGCAGGCGCCGTTCACCATTCCGGTCACAGACAGCGGCAAGTCGTATCGCCTGCGCGTGTCGGTCGGCAACGTCGAGCAGGTCAGGACCGGCATTGGCACGCTCCCGGCGCTCAAACTGACGCTGTCGGCCACTGAAGCCACCGGCAAGGCGGCCGACGCCAGCAATCTCACCTTGTGGCTGTCCAACGATGCGCGGAGGTTGCCGCTGAAGCTGACTGCCGGACTCGCGGTGGGCACCTTCCAGCTCACGCTTGCCCGGGTTGCGGGCTGATGACCATCACGCTCAACGGCGAGCCCCACGCGTGGGAGGAGCCCAAATCGGTCGCCGAGCTGCTCATCCAACTCGGCATTGATACTCGCATGGTCGCCGTCGAGCGCAACCGCCTCGTCGTCAAACGCGCTACCTACGCCGACACCGTCGTCGTGGCCGGCGATGAAATCGAGATTGTCAGTTTCGTCGGCGGCGGGTAAAACGCCTGCTCACCATGAGGGTCGTAAAGGACATGAGGGGTGAGGGGTGGGACCGCCCGGCTCCGCCGGGCGGTCCCACCCCGCTCGTCTTGCAGTGCCGCCTTCATGGACCTTCATGCCCATCATGGTGAAGTAAGATCGCTGTCACGTTATGACCGCCGAGATGCCTGACCCCCTTGTTATTGCCGACCGCACCTTTACCTCACGCCTGGTGGTCGGCACTGGCAAATATCCCTCGCATGCGGTGATGCAGGCGGCGCATCTGGCCTCGGGCACCGAGATGGTGACCGTGGCCGTGCGACGTGTTGACCTCACGGCCACCGGCGAAGGGTCGCTTCTGCACTGGATCAATCGCGAGAAGATCTTCCTGCTCCCCAATACCGCCGGGTGTTACACGGCCGACGATGCCATTCGGACGGCGAGGCTGGGTCGCGAGGCCGGGCTGTCACACTGGGTGAAGTTGGAAGTCATCGGCGACGAGCAGACGCTGTTTCCCGACAATGAAGCGCTGTTGGAAGCGACGCGTGTGCTGGTGAAGGAAGGGTTTGTCGTGTTGCCGTACACCAACGACGATCCCATCGCGTGCCGCAAGCTGGCGGATGCCGGCGCGGCGGCCGTAATGCCGCTTGGTGCCCCGATTGGATCGGGTCTTGGTATTCAGAATCCCAACAATCTGTTGATCATCAAGTCGCAGGCGAAGGTGCCCGTCATCGTGGATGCCGGAGTGGGTACGGCGTCTGATGCCGCCATTGCGCTTGAGCTGGGCATGGATGGCGTGCTGATGAACACCGCCATTGCCGGCGCGACCGACCCCGCGTCGATGGCTGCGGCGATGCGACATGCCGTCCTCGCGGGCCGCCTCGCGTGGCGCGCGGGCCGGATTCCCAAGCGGATGTACGCCTCCCCCAGCAGCCCGACCGACGGGTTGATCACTCCGAGGTCCTGAGGTGGAGTCCGAGCGCCTCGAAGACAGACTCGCGCGACTCGACGAGGAACGTGCCGAGGCTGATCGTGTGTACAACGAGCGGTTGACCACCGTCGACAAGGCGATGCTGGCACTGCCGGATTTTCCGCACCCGCCGCCACCGTTTGACGAGACGCAGGTCACCCCGATCAATCAGTCGTGGAACATCCTTCCCGATGGGCCACCCGCGCGTGATCCGTCGCTCAAGGGACGGTTGCGCGGATTCATCTGGCGCCTGATCGGGCCGCCGCTCTCCACTCAGCAGGCGTTCAACGCTGCGGTCGTGGACCACGTCAACCGCAACGTCGCCATGCAACGGGAGACCGGGCGCGCGATCGCGTCCACGCTCGCACTGATCGAGGGGCAGACGCGCTCAATCATGCAGTTCCAGTCGAGTCTTCTGAGCCTGCTGCAGAGCGTGACGCTGTATGTCGACACCAAAGACCGGCACGTCGGCGGACAGGTGAAGATCCTCAACGCCGCCCTGAGCGCCCTGACCGACGACTGGATGAAACACTGGGAGTCGCAGCGCGTACGCGAAGACCGCTTCGAAGCCCAGCACCCCTCCCTGCTGCGCGCGTATGAAGAACTGTCGCAGAAGGTGTCGCTCGCCCA